>JBIHZY010000092.1:0-7433 GCA_044240185.1 Solirubrobacteraceae bacterium | reverse complement strand
GGTTTCGACGTGACCGGGATCGACAACGACATGAGGGCCTACTTCTTTGGTCCTGGCTCGACGACCGGGCCAACAACCGCAAGGTTGGAGGCCGATCTGGGTTCAAGCTTCCAATCTTTGGCGATCGACATCCGTGATGAGGATGCCGTGCGCAAGGTGTTCAGCGACAACCGGTCCGAGATCGAGCTGATCGTCCACGCCGCGGCGCAGCCGTCGCATGATTGGGCGGCGTCGGATCCGCAGACCGATTTCACCGTTAATGCCAACGGCACGCTGAATCTGCTTCAGGCTGCGCGTGACTTCACGCCGGCCGCGACATTCGTCTTCACTTCAACGAACAAGGTCTACGGTGATCGGCCCAACTTCCTGCCGCTCGAGGAGCAGGAGACGCGTTGGGAGCTGCCGACAGATCACGAGTGGTACTGCGGGATCGACCTGACGATGCCGATTGATCTCTGCACGCACTCGCTGTTCGGCGTTTCAAAAGCGGCCGCCGACCTGCTGGTCCAAGAATACGGGCGCTACTTCGAGATGCCGACCGTCTGTTTTCGTGGCGGTTGCTTGACCGGCCCTCAGCACGCTGGCGCGCAGCTTCATGGCTTCCTCGCCTACCTGATGAAGTGCACCGTCAGTGGTGACCCTTACACCGTGTTCGGTTACAAGGGCAAGCAGGTTCGCGACAACATTCACGCCCATGACGTCGTGCGAGCCTTTCACTCATTTCACCGGTCGCCGACGCCAGGCGCGGTTTACAACCTTGGTGGCGGGCGAGATTCGAACGTCTCGATGTTGGAGGCGATTGCGCTCTGCGAAGAGATCACCGGCCGCACTCTCGATTACACGCTTTCCGATCAGGCGCGGATCGGTGACCATATGTGGTGGATCAGCGACCTCGACGCGTTCAAGGCCGATTACCCCGAGTGGGAGTTGACCTTTGGGATCAACGAAGTGTTGCGTGACATCCACGACTCCAACGCCGAGCGATGGTTGGCGGAGACGGCTGCCGGCTGATTAAGCTTCCGTTCGCGATTCGGAACGGCACCACGATCAATACCTCTCCTCGCGCTGCCCCGATCTCAGCCGGGTCGTCCTACACGATCATTGGCTTTAGGAGCGGCCAACGAGGACTGCATCTTGGAACGATGAAGATGAGCGCTTTCCGTCACGCCAAGTTCCATAGATGAAGTCGAGCGGGATCAGTTTCGCCTCGCTGAGGCAGTCGAGGAAGTAATCAGGGTTGAATCCGACGAAAGCTCCTCGATCATTGGGGTCTGCGTAGAACATTCCGTCTTCCCAGAATCCTCCCGCGAGACCGTAAGCAGTTGTCCCGTTGTCAATACAGCGCTGGGCATCCGAATCGAGCGAAAAGATTGTTAGGAGCGCCTGCCCGTCCTCGGCAAGTAGGCGGCGAATAAACTTCAGAGTCTCGGCAACCCCTTCGCGATCAAGGTGGGTTAGCACTGAGAATGCCCAAAGAAAGTCGACGCGAGATCCGTATGTCGCGAGGATCTTCTTTTTGGACTGTGGTTTTGCGGAGTTGCCTTTGCGCCGCTTCGCCGCGTGCTCGTAGTGCTGGTTGCTGCCTTTCAGCAGGCGAAAGTCGGTGTTCGGCGCGAAGTCCCCGATGTTTCGTTCGCAAAACTCAACTAGGTCGGGGAGGATGTCGATACCAAGTACCGTCGAGCCCGGGTCGACCGCTGCAGTAACGGCAGCGGTTCCCCTGCCGACACCGCAACCGAAATCGCAGATGACTGCCGGTTTGTTTAGTGGCAGCCCATTAGCCGCAAGCAAGTTGAGCGAAGCTTCGCCGACCGCTCTCCCGTCACTACCACCAACGAGTTGGTTGAGCTTGGGAGCTTTCTCAAGTTCAGCAAAGTACCTGTTCACATCGAATGTGATGTTGCTCACGGCTCCAATCTAGATATTCGCGAGGTCACAGCTATGACGCTGGGCTTCGAGTCGGCGTCTGTCGGAACGAGAAAGTATCAGCTACTCAGCATGGATCTCGCAACGAGGCTCTGTTTTAGGAGTTCTAGCCGCGAGTCGAGTCCTGCAGTGAAGGGAAATGCGGTGACACCTTCGATTCCGTCCGGGCCCGCCCAGCTTGCTCATCAGATTGGAGAACGCACCGCGATTAGTTTTACGCCGCTAATTAGGAGGTCGCCGAGGGGCAAGTCCGCTGGCACTTCGGCGGGGATATTGACGATCTCGCTGATCAGCTCAGCCTTTCTTACGCCAAGGCCGGCTTCACGCATCAGCCCGTCGAGCTCGTTCAGAGTTAGCCGGTTGAGGCTGAGATACTCGTCGTCCGCGGGTCGCCGCGCGTCCGTGCCTGTCTTGCCCTCAAGGCTGGGGATGATTGCCTCATCATTCGCGAGCAGGTGCGGAAACCCGCCTCCGTGGGTTAGCCATAGGTGGCCGCCATGGTCGGAGTAGTAGAAGGGCCACAGCTGGAGGAATAGGAACCCGTCCGGGCGCAGAATCCGCCTGACTTCCTTGAACATTGCAAGCGGCTCGCTGACATGTTCAAAAACTGACCATGTGACCACGGCGTCGAAACTTTCGTCCTCGGCCGGTATCGAGTCGACCCCGGACTCAGCGAAGCTGAGGTTCGCGGGCAAGCCGTCTACTCCGGCCGCCTGGGCGGCGCGTTGAAGCTCATCAATATCGGTGGGGACGACATCGAAGCCGACCAACCGCGAGGGCGCGCCGCGCGTTGCTAAGGCGAGGTCGATAATTCCGTCGCCGGATCCGATATCAGCAACCTCTCTGCCGCCGATTCCCAAGCCACTCCCAGCAATGAAACTGAGGACTTGATCGGCAGCATCGTTGTAGTGTGCGCTGAACCACTCTTCGGTTGACTTTCGTTTGTGACCTCCCGGGGCAGATGAGCTGTCTGTTCTGGCCTCGAAGAGTTCAAGTGCGCGCCGCGAGAACGCGGCCGCTTCGCGCGTGTCGGCGGTGGTCCTCACAATCTCACCGACACGGTCGCGTGTGTCTGCGACTGCTTCGCGTGTCTCTGTCGCTGAGTTCTGAATTGCACCGAGCTGAGACGAGAGCTCGGCCAAGCGCCTGTTGAGGTCGCCGACGTGCCCCGCCGTTGCGAAGCGCTTTCGCTTTACCCAATCACCCAAACCGCTCATGGCAACAGTTTAGGCGCGATCTTCACTCCGCACCGGGCGCGGCCTCCCGGGCAGTTCGCAGGCCTTGGTAAAGGCTCCGAACTGAGTGTTCGCTGCTCCTACAAGGTTGGGTATCGCCCTCGTTATGCCCTGCATCGCCTTATGACGTTTAGCCGGATCGCTCAACTGACTTCTCCGCTAGGACGCGGTTGCTGCGTGCAGGACTTCGAGCATGAAATCAATCTGTTCTTCTTGGAGTCCTGGGTAGACGCCGATCCAGAAGACGTTCTCCATCACGAAGTCGGAGTTAGTCATCTCACCGACGACGCGGTGTTCGACGTCGCGGTATGCCGGCTGGCGCATCAGGTTGCCGCCGAAGAGCAGCCGCGTGGCGATTCCGCGGTCCTCCAGCGCACGCACTACCTCGTTGCGCGTGACCGCTGCCTCGGGGCGGATCGCGATCGGGAAGCCAAACCAGCTCGGTTCGCTATTAGCCGTTGCCTGCGGCAGGATCATCACCTCTTCAAGATCCTTCAGGCCCTCGTAGAGCCGCTCGAAGTTGCGCTTGCGGTCAGCGATGAAACCGTCAAGCTTCTCGAGCTGAGCGACGCCGACGGCGGCCTGCATGTCGGTCAGCTTGAGGTTGTAGCCAATCTCGGAGTAGGTGTACTTGTGGTCGTAGCCGGCCGGGAGTTCACCGAACTGCTGGTCGAAGCGCTTGCCGCAGGTGTCTTGGTCGCCGGGCTCGCACCAACAGTCGCGGCCCCAGTCACGGAACGATTCAGCGAGCACTTTCAGCTTGCCGTCGTTACAGATCACGGCTCCGCCTTCGCCCATCGTGATGTGGTGGGCGGGGTAGAAGCTGACCGACGCAAACTCGCCGAACGAGCCGACCGGCTTACCGTCGTATGTGCTGCCGAGCGCGTCGCAGCAGTCCTCGATCAGGAAAAGATCGTTTGCTTCGCAGAAAGCGGTGACCGCAGCTAGATCGAACGGGTTGCCGAGCGTGTGGGCGAGCATCACGGCGCGCGTCTTCTCGCTCAGCGCCTCTTCGAGGTGGGTCACGTCGACGTTGTAGGTGGGGATCTCAACGTCGAGGAATACCGGCACTGCGCCGTTCTGGATGATCGGGTTGATCGTCGTCGGGAAGCCGGTCGCAACGGTGATCACTTCGTCGCCGGGTTTGATCCGCCGCTCACCGAGCTTGACCGATGTGAGGGCTGAGAAGGCGACGAGGTTCGCCGACGAGCCGCTGTTGACGAGGATCGTGTGGCGGCGGCCAAAGCGCTCCTTGGCGAAGCGCCGCTCGAACTCGGCTGCGTAGCGGCCGGTCGTCAGCCAGAAGTCGAGCGAGGAGTCAACAAGTGCGGTGATCTCCTTTTCGTCGAAGACCCTGCCGGATACGAGGACCGGGCTGGCCCCGGGGCTGAACTCGGCCGGCGGGAATGCGGCGCGGTGGTATTCACCAACGAGCTCAAGGATCTGCGCGCGCAGGCGCTCGGCCTCACTTATCTCGGTTGGCTCCATCGTGCAGGCAACTTTACTTGCCCTTCCGTTAAACGATGGGCGCTCGCGCGCCGCGCTAGAAAATCTGCTGCACAGCAATCACAGCAATCGCAAAGCCTGAGCCGCAGGCAGCGATCAGTGCGAGCCGAGGCCCGAGCAGCTCGCCGCGGCGACGGGCTTGGCGGCGGCGAAGGTCGCGCCGCGAGGTGGAGCTTGCGTAGATCACCTGTCGGTCGATCGCCACGAACCACACAGTGATCTCCACGGCGGACGGAACCCCTGCAAATAGGGGTTTTTAAGCCCGACCGCGCAGCACTTCATCTGCCACGCCGCTGAGCAGATCAACCGAGCGCGGCGCTTCGCCGTCCTCAACGATCACAGCGCCGCCCGGTCGGTAGCCGTTCTGCCCCGCGCCGGGCGGGCGAACCAGCGCGCTGTCGTAAACCCAGGAGCCAGTGTTCAGCAGCGTCGGCCCGCTCGAACCGGCAGGCGTCCACATGCCATCCGGGTCGTCGCTGAGCGGGCCGCGGCGGTGGATGTGGCCGAAGATCAACGTCTCGGCGGGGATATCGAGCCGCTCGTTCACCTCGGCGATCGCGGGAAGGAAGCCGCGACGGTGGATTCCCTGCTCGACGACGAGCGCCGCCGCCGCGGCAACGTTCGCCGCGCCGGGAAGCTTTGCCGCGACCGGCAGGCCGCGCAGCATCACCTGGCGCAGCAGCCCGGCGCCGAGCTCCAACCCGTCGGCGAGCTGGTCGGGCATTGCGCTGGCGACGGCCTCGGTCAGCGCGCCGCTGTCGGCGCCGGGCGAGCGTTCGTAGTCGCTGACGCTGAGCTGTTCCGGTGGCTCGTCGCCGCCCCACCAGGCGAGCGCTCCGAGCACGTGGCGATCACCGTAGTGGCCGTGCATCGCGAAGACGCCATCACTTAGCCAGACGCCGGGGTAACGAACCGTAACCTTCGCCGGCGCCAGCCAACTGCAGAGCTCTTCGAGCAGTTCGCTTGCGCCGCGTGGAACCTGGGTCGAGAGTCGCAGAGGCTTCCCGTCCTCCAGCCGCTGTGAGAGCCAGCCGCGGATCAATGCGTGGTCATGGTTGCCGGGAACGACGATCACTTGGCCGCTGGAACCGAGCGCTTGGCCGAGCGTCTTCAAGATCGGCCTCGCCGCCTCTCTCGCCGCGGCCGGCCTTCCTTCGAGCAGCTCAAGCGTGTCGCCGAGCAATACAAGGCGATCCATCTGAGCTACGCGCGACTCAAGAATTGCCAGTGCCTGCGGGCGTCTGAGGACATCTCGATCAAGTAGCGAGCCAAGGTGCAAATCGGAAATAACAAGAGTCCGCATCTCTATAGGTCAAGATACGGGTGTGGAGTCGCTACGTGGCCAATTGCTAATCGCATCGCCGGCAGTGCACGACCCAAACTTCCGTCGCACGGTCGTGCTGATCGCCGAGCACAACGAGGCTGGCGCGATGGGTGTGATCCTAAATCGTCCGGCTCAAGTCACTGTCGCCGGCGCAGTGCCGGAGCTAGAAGAGTTGGCTGACCACGACGATGCAGTTCACCTCGGCGGCCCGGTTGGCGAGTCCTCGGTAACTGTGCTTGCAGAGTTCGCCGACCTTGACGCCGCCGCGATGTTGATCGACGACGACCTCGGCTTCCTCGGCTCGCAGGTTGAAACGCACGAGCACCTCGCTGACGTCGTCAACCGAGCCCGCGTCTTCGCCGGCCACGCCGGCTGGGAGCCAGGCCAGCTCGAAGCTGAGATGGAAGAAGAATCGTGGATCGTTGAGCCAGCGCTGCGCGAGGATGTCTTCACCGCAGACCCCGAAGGGCTTTGGTCATCGCTGCTGCGCCGCAAGGGCGGCGAGTACGTCGTAATCGCGACGATGCCCGACGACCCGACGCTTAACTAGTAAGCCGCGCCTGTTCGTCCACGTCGGCCACCTCGTTCGCTTGCTCAGTCTCAACCGTCATCTCCGGCAGCGAGTCGCCGCAGGCTGGGCAGGAGGCAGGGAAGAAGCCGTTGTCGCGGACCTTCAGCCAGAAGTCGGTCGATGAGTCCTGCCAATGGGCGCCGCAGGTGCGGCACTTGACCTTTGCGACTCCAACGATCGCTGGGTCGGCTTCGATGTCGATCACCTGGTCGGGCAGCCAGATCCGCTCGTAGCCAACGGTGCGAGCCCATTCGACGAGGATCTCGACGTGCTCCTCCCTGAGGCTGCTTCCCGAAACCGCTTCGACGATCAGCTCGTCAGATTCGGTGACGTAGAAATCGAGCAGCGACGCGCGGACGCGGCCAAGCTGCATTGCGGCAGGGCCACCGGAGATCATCGAGGGCCTCCAGCAGTTGAGTGTGATCCTCCCCTGACGAATGCAGGCTCGGACGAAAGGGCGTTGTTTGGACATGCTGAGTAGGTCGCTCGGAGCAGCGAACTTCTGACGCAAAATCTTTTTGTCAGATCCTTGGGCTGCTCTGCGACTCTCTTTATGTAACCAATGACTCCACCTTTCCGACAGATCACGAACGAAGCCTTCAGCGCGCTAGTTGAAGTCGACCCTGAGAAGGCAATCGCCTACATCCGTAGCGCGCTTCAAGCCGGTGAACTCGAAGCCGGCCAGGCTGCGACTCAGATCCTCGTCTTTCGCCAAGCGAATCTGATCCGCGCAGTTGTTTCAAAGAACGTCCGCGCTGACCTGCTCGACGAGGTTTGCGACGGCGCGTCGCTGAAAGCGATCGAGGCCGTGCTGGCCAACCCGCCTGAACTGGCAAACCTGAAGCAGCTCCGCGGTTGGGTCGCGATCATT
>JBIHZY010000091.1:0-7436 GCA_044240185.1 Solirubrobacteraceae bacterium | reverse complement strand
GCGGGAACCTCAGTGTGGCGCCAAGTGCTGAAGCTCTGCCAAATCCTCATCAGAAGGGTCGGTGGAATTGCTCGCGCCGTGCCACGACCGTAGTGGCGCTCAATGAAGTACTGACCAATCGACAGGATCGTCGTCAGTACGAGGTACCAAATGCTGGCCACGATCAGAAGTGGAATCTGCTTGTAGTTGGCGGCGTAGATCAGCTGCACGGCGTAGAGCAGCTCGGTGTACGCGAGCACGCTGACGAGCGACGTTGTCTTCAGCATGCCGATCGTCTCGTTGCCCGTTGGCGGAATGATCACTCGCATAGCTTGGGGCAAAACGATCCGACGCATCGTCTGCATGCGGCGCATGCCGAGCGCCTTGGAGGCCTCCTCTTGACCCTCGTCGACCGAAAGCAGTCCAGCGCGGACGATCTCCGACATGTAGGCGCCCTCATTGAGCCCGAGTCCGAGCAGAGCCGCCACGAATGGCGTAATCAAGTTGTTCGCGTTGAACTCAATCAGGGCTGGCCCAAAGGGGATTCCCAGCGCGACGACTGGGTACAGCGCGGCAATGAAGTTCCAGAAGAGAAGTTGAACGAGCACCGGCGTGCCGCGAAAGAGCCAGATGTAAAAGCCACTGGCAGCAACGACGATCGGGTTCGGCGAGAGCCGCATTACGGCGAGGACAACGCCTATCAGGATGCCGACAACCATCGCGATGATTGTCAGCTCGACCGTCTTCAACAGGCCGTCGAGAACGACCGGTGAAAAGAGATACTCGCCAACAGTTCCCCAACCAAAGCGGGGATTTGTCGCCACCGACCGAACAAGCGCGGCGGCGATGATGATGATCAGCACGCCGGCGATCAACCGTCCCGGTCTTCTGACCGGGACGGCTTTGATCTCCTCCGGCGCTACAGGTGCGCCCGCCGGCTGCAGCGGCTTGTCCGCGTCAGCCATTTTGATCAGGCTCAGTCAATCGCCCCGTTGATCACGGGATCGGTGATCGCACCCTGTTCAAGTCCCCACTTCTTGAGGATCGCCGTGTACTGGCCGCCGGCAATGAGGTTCTGCAGCGCCGCCAGGATCGGCTCGGCGAGGCCACTGTTCTTCGGAATCGCGATTCCGTACGGCGCCGTCCCGTATGGAGTGCCGACCAGCTCCAGCTGGCCATCGCTCTGCGTTACTTGGTAAGCGGCAACTGGCGAATCGGCCATGCTGATCTGAGCGCGCCCGCTGACGACAGCGCTGTTGGCGCCGTTCTGATCAGGGAATACGAGCAGCGTCAGCTTCTTGTCGGCTGGGCACGTCTTCGCCTGAGCCGTTGCCTCTTCCGCTTGCGTCGTCCCCTTCTGAACCGCTACAGAGAGGCCGCAAAGGTCGGCGAGGCCGTCCGGAGCGGGGCCGCCCTTCTTGCCGAAGAACGAAGTTCCGGCTTCAAAATAGGTGACGAAATCGACCGTCTCCTCACGCTCTTTGGTGTCGGTGAACGACGACATCCCGATGTCGTACTTGCCGGAGGCAAGTCCCGGAATGATTGCGTCGAAGGTTGCGTTCTGCACATCGGCCTTTAGCCCCATGACCTGTCCGAGTGCGGCCGCTAGGTCAACATCGGCTCCAACGATGTCCTTGGTTCCGTCTTTGACGAACTCCATTGGTGCGTAACTGGCGTCGGAAGCAACCGAAAGCGTGCCAGCCGAGCTGATCTTCGCAGGGACGGTCGCGGCGATCGTCGCGTCCTTGGTTGCCGTGATGCCGGTGCTTGCGTCGGTGCTGGTGGAGCTGCTCGAATCGCTGCTGCCGCAAGCCGAAACAGCTAGTGCGGCGGCGATGATCCCAGCAACTGAAAAGGAAGTGCGGGTCGTGATGGCTCTCATATGGAATCTCCTCCAGAGATCGTTTATTGGTTCGCAAGCTATCAGTGATCTAGGTTCGTTGCAGAGCGCGAGGGGAGGTAGCTAGCGCACGACCACGCGGACAGACTGGCTCTCTGCCGACCGATACGGATAGTCCGGTCGATTGGGCGGACGGACTCGGAAGTAGAACTTGCCGCGGGAGGAGCGAAGGAAGCGGTATCGGGTACTCCAATACCCATTCGCACTGACGGCGACAGTGGTTCGGATCGGAACCCACCCGCGCGAACGCGGACCCTTCCCAGACAGCACCAGCTGAAAACCGGAACGTGGGTTTAACCCGCCACGCAAACGGCCCGCGATCGTCGTTACTGCACCGCGGCGAACCTTTCGAGGGCGAGAGCTGATCGTCGTCGATGCAAGCCGCGTCACGTATGCATTGTTCGAGATAGCCTCGTTGCGGAATTCATTTCCGGGCACGACCGCGCGAATCCGTAGCGAGCTGTGAGCCTCCACAGTCGCAACAGCACGGCCCTTGGAGTCGGTTCGCGCGCTGCCGGCAGGCTCCCAGCTGGCTGGCGTCATCCACGGCTCAGTCTCGATCCGCACAGAAAGGTTTGGGAGAGGGTCGCCCGAGCTGTCAACGACGAGCGCCGTGACTCGGCGATGTGCCGACGCAGAGGTGCTGCTTCTGCTTGCGAGCGGCACGATCGTGGCCTTTGCACTTATCACCTCGCGGGCTGGCGAAACGATCGTGCCGATCGGCGTCCCTGACCGTTCGCCGCCGTACCAGTTGGTCAGGCTCGAGGCTAAACCTGCGCAGTCGCTGACCAGCGCGCGCACTGTGAATGGGGTTCGTGGCCCCGATATATCGCCGGGGACGAACGCGCTTGCGCGTTGGAAGGCTTCACTGGTTGCGAGCGGCCGCCAAACGCCCGGAGTGACGGATATCTCAATCGACGCGCGCCCGAGGCAGCGTTCGTCGATAAAGAAGTCGAGCAGATCAGGGTGGTCAGCTCTAATCGGGCGCAGGCCACCGCTCGGCGACACCGTGTCCTGGGTGTAGGCAAACGATTCGACGGCGCTGCGATTCCCGGCCACGTCTGCTGCGTAAATCTGAACCACGTGCTCACCGTCTCCTGGGATTAGATCTGCGATTGGGCCGGCCGTGAGGGAGTTTGCCGCGTGGTCGAGTTGCGTCGAGACGTATCCACCGGCAGTGATCGGCGCTGGACTAACGGCGCCGTCCATACCCGATGTAGCGTCGCTTGCGTTCATCCGCAGTTCAACCGTCGTCGTCACGAAGGCACCGTGGGCCGGCGCTCCCGTGACCGCCAGCGCCGGCGCTACGACGTCCTTGCTTAGATCGCCGCTGGCTGCCAGCAGGGTCGGTGTCGCCAGCCCTGCGCCACTGACGGCGGAGACGCTGAGCCTGTGGCGACCGTCGCTGAGATTGGCCAAGTTGAATAGTCCGATTTCACCGCTTCCCTCTGCTGGGACGGTCACCATCGCGCCCCCGTCAACGGTTACGCGGTATGAGGCATAGCCGGATGGAGGGGGAGGGGACGAGCCTGGAGCTGCCAGCACCAGCGGCGCGGCGCTCTGTTGACGGTTAACCCACCCGCTTGGAAAGACGACGGTCGGCGTACCCGGCAGCGTGTCATCAAACTGCAGCAGCGGCGACCAAGCGCTCCACTGCCCCTTGAAAAGCTCGTCGTTGACGCGAACTCGAAACTTGTAGCGGCCAACAGCGGGGAGGCTGACAGAGTCGATCGCAGGAGCGCCGGGGCGCGCCTCTATGTTGCAACGTCCGGGGTCGATGGCCTCATCGGCATTGACCTCGCAAAGCTCAATGTCATGCGAGCTTAGGGGAGCGCCGCCGGCCTTCGCGGGGTTCGTATAGCTCAGCGTGAAGTCGTTGATCACGCGCCAATTCGATGACGGCGACCCAGCGAGTTGCGGCGTTCCTGCCGGCCCCGGGGCGGTGTTGTCGATCAGCACCTGACGCGTTTCGCTGCTCTCGTTACCGCCGCTATCTGTCGCTGCAATCGTCACGGAGTGCGCGCCATCTTTCAGCGCGCTGGTGTCGAAACTAGTCGAAAGCTCGCGCGACGTAGGACAGGGGATCGGGCGCGCGTAATCGCAGGCTGATGTGATCACGCGACGCTCGGTGCCAACGCTGCCTGCGAGTGAGGCGATGCCGACATTGTCGGACGCTGTAAAGGCCAGCCCTTGTCTTCCTGACAGCCAACCCGACGAGGTCCATAGCGCACCGGACTCTCCGTATAAGGCGGCCGTTGTCGGGTCGCTGATCCTCACTCGCGCGCCGAACAGCTCGGTACTTGCGCGTGAGTAGCGGGCAGCGGCAACGTTCGTTGCCTGCACGGAACATCCGTCGCCGTTGGCGCAGACCACGCCGAGTCGTAGGCTCGTGCGGTTCGAAATGGAGAGCGCGAAATAGCTGCCGCGGCCTCCACTGGACAGCGCGCTTTGGCCAACGCCGCCGAGAAGGTAGGCGCCGGTCTCGTCGCCGATCCCAACACCCCAGCGGTCGCTCGAGCCCCCGCCGTAGCGATACAACCGCGCAGAGAGGTCGGCGCGGTCGATCGTCGTCGAGGCCGGCGCGTCGAAGGTCCAACCGGCCGAGGCGAACGCAGGAACGAGTACGCCCACAGCCTTCGCCGCCGCGCGGGCGATCAGGCCTTCTGCCGACGAACCACTACAGCCTGCGTTGTAGGAGGGAAGGTCAGCGTTCGATGAAGCTGACGTCCAGCTGAAGTTCGCGCCGCGAGAATCGTCTAAGCAGGCGTTAACGGTATAGCTCCCGCCAACAGCTGAGGACGGCACCAGAGCGCCGACTGCGCCGCAGCCGAGTAGGACAACGAAAACTCGGTAGCGCATCGACCGACACTAATCGCGCAAATTGCGACTTGTCAAACGGGGAGAGTGCTGGGCTTGTCGGCGGGGCGGTGCCCGTCTCTGCACTCGTACTTCTATAGGTTCAATAGCGGCTCGCAATCGCAGGCTCCGAAATCGACTGACTGAGGCAATGATGAAGAAGCTCCTCGCACTGCTCGTCCCAGGCGCAATTGCAGGCTGGTTCGCCCGCGGCAACATCGCCGTTGCTGTTACGAAGAAAGCACTGCCGAAGCGGATTTCAGCAGACCCAGTAGCGGCGCTTCCGGACGGCCTGCACATCGCAATCTGCGGTTCTGGTTCGCCGATTCCAGATGAAGACCGGGGGAATCCTTGCACCGCCGTCATCGTCAATCAGAAGATCTACATGATCGACGCCGGCGAGCAGGCTTCGGAGACATTCAACCGGATGCAGCTTCGTCCCGATCAAATCCAGGCCGTGCTGTTGACGCACTTCCACTCTGATCACATCGGCGGGCTCGGCAGCGTAACTTTGCAGCGCTGGGTCGCCAACGCCGCGCAGACGAAGTTGCGCGTGCTCGGACCGGTGGGGGTGGACCGGGTCGTGAACGGTTACAACGAGGCTTACGCGCTAGACAACTCTTATCGCACCGCGCATCACGGCGAAGCTATTGCACCGTCGGCGACAGCGGGAATGGTTGCTGAGCCGTTTGAGTTCGACGCTGGCAAGACGTCGAAGGTCGTACTGGAGGATGGGGGACTTGTAATTACCGCGTTTGAGGTTGACCACTCTCCCGCCACCCCTGCCGTCGGCTACCGCTTCGACTACAAAGGTCGCAGCATTGTCGTCAGCGGCGACACGGTCTACACAAAGAGCCTTGTCGACGCAGCACAGGGCGCCGACCTGCTGGTCCACGACGCGCTCTCAGCAGATCTGCTCAAGCTCGTTGAAGACGCCAGCCGCGAGGCAGGGTTCGTAAACCGTGCCCAGATTCTCGCCGACGTGATCGATTACCACGCAACGCCCGCTCAGGCCGCCGATGCAGCGACAGATGCCAACGTCGGCGCCCTCGCGATGACCCACGTGATCCCGCCGCTGCCAATCAAGGCCCTTGAAGGCCCGTACCTCGGCGATGCCAAAGAACGCTTTACAGGCCCGCTTTGGATCGCCGCCGATGGCGATCTCTACAGCCTGCCGGTCGGCGGCCGGACAGTCGAGCGCAGCTCGCTCTTTGCCAGCGGTCCGCTCGCGTAACCGGCGCTCGCAGTATCTGATCTGGGCCTGAGCGGGGGAAAAGGCCGTGATCTAGGCCGATTCCAAGCCTGAATGCTCGATAATGTAGAGAATCACGAGTCCTCGCAGGAATGGCGCGAAGCACTCATGATGGGCCTCAGAAGAGGCTTCCCGGAGCTCACGGCACGCTCTGGTGCGCGGCAAAGACCATCACTCATCTCGCTCGCGTCATTTGACGGCTCCGATCAAATCGTCACCGATCGCGAGGCGGTCAGCGAGTCGCGCGAGGGCGACGTTCGGCGAGGACATCAGATCTGGGGACGAACTTGAGCTCGAGCTTGGAAATGGAGCCCGGGGCGTCGCCGGAGGCCGCGTTCGTCCACCGGCTGAGGAGCCACTCCAGTGGCCCCTGCCGAAAGCGCCGGAACCATAGGTGCATCGTCACTTCGAGCGCGCCCCACGCCACAATCGCCGTGCCGGCGACCGCGGCGGCGCCCAGCGTGCCGAACAGCCCGAAACCGTAGCCGCAGAAGAGCACGGAGAGCACGAGCGACTCACCGAGGTACAGGGTCAATGTTGCGCGCCCTGACTCCTGCACGGGTGCCAGGGCGCGAGGGAACCGGAGGGCGAGCAGTGACAGGACACCGACGTAGCCGGCGGCGAGAATGGGCGCAGTGAGGAATCCGGCGGCGACGCCGATGAAATTCTCCACCGTTGTCCCCAGGGACGCGCCGCCCTGCAGGGTCAGCCATGCTGCACATGCCTGGACCGGGACCCCGATCAGTAGTCCCCAGATCGCGAATCGTCGCCACATTGTGATGCGCGCCGCTAGGTCGTTCAGCACGCTGTGCCGGCCGGCGACGAGTCCGAGGCAGAACGCGGCGAACGCCAGGCCCCACTGAAGGGTGCCGACGAGCAGCAACGCCGCCGGTAACGCCTGCGCACGCGCGACGGCGACGTCGACGAACGACCCGTTCGCGAGGGCGGCGTTGAGCGCGAGCAGTGCGGGGTCGGTGGCGAGCTCAGTGGAACTCGTCGTGCTGGAGACTGCGACGACCAGAAGCCCGAGCCAGGCTGACGCGACGACCGCCGCGATCGCGCTGGTCCGTAGCACGGCGCGGTCGCTCCTGCCGAACATCAGCATAAGCGCGGCCCCGAGCAGCGCGTAGGACAGCAGGATGTCGCCGATGAACAACAGGACGGCGTGCGCCAGACCGATGACGGCCAGGCCGACGAGCCGCCGACGAAATCTGCGGCGACCGGTCGCGTCGTTCGCTCGGACGATGAAATTCGCGCTGTATCCGAACAGGAAAGAGAAGATCAAATAGAACTTGCCCTGGGCGAGCAGAGTAATCAAGAATGCGGCGGCCCAGTCGATCGGCGCGGACACCGAGGCAGGGGTGTAGCCGTCCGCGCTGATCGCGAGGAACGGCGCGTTCACGACGATGATGCCCAGGAGCGCGAGTCCGCGAAGCTGGTCGGGAAAGG
>JBIHZY010000090.1:0-7476 GCA_044240185.1 Solirubrobacteraceae bacterium | reverse complement strand
AGGAATACGGCGCCGGCAAGATTCGGCCACATGAGCGCACGCACCCCGGCCCGAAGGAAGACCGCCTGCGTTTGACGCGAGCGACGAAGACCAACCTCTCGCCGATCTTCGCGCTCTATTCCGATTCGACCGGAACTGCCCGCGCAGCGATCGCAGCCCAGACGGGCGGCACGCCCCACGGCGAGCAGATTGACGAAGACGGCACGGTTAACCGCCTCTGGCGCGTCACCGACCCCGACGCCCAGTCGGCTCTAAGCGCGGCGCTCGAACCAGCCGAGCTGCTGATCGCCGACGGACACCACCGCTATGAAACAGCGCGCATTTACGCCGACGAGATCGGCGGCGAAGGCCCCCACCGTTTCGTGCTGATGGACCTTGTCGCGCTCGAAGATCCGGGACTCAGCGTCTTCCCGACCCACCGTCTGATCAGCGGCTTGGCCGGTGATCCGGCCCGCGCCAACGCGCTGCGCGAAACCGTCGAGAGATGTTTCGAGGTGACCGAGCTGGGGTCAACCGAAGAGCTGCCTCCGAACGGCCTCTCGCCCGACGGTAGATTGCAGTTTGGCTACCTCGATTCGCGCCACAAGCGGCCGCTTCGACTAGTGCTGCGAGACCAGGCGATCGCCGAGGAGGCCCTAGCTGAGTTTCCGCCGCCCTACCGCAAACTCGACGCCGCAGTCCTCGAAGCGCTGATCCTCAAGGGACCTCTCGGCCTCAGCGAGGACGACATCTCACACTTCAACGGCCTTGGCTATTCGCGCAACGACGACGAGGCCCTCGCGCTGCTTGAAAGCGGCGAGTATGACGCTGCGTTCTTCCTCTCCGGCGCGCCGATCGAGCAGATTCAGGAGATCGCCGCCGCTGGCGTGAACATGCCGCCGAAGTCGACTTTCTTTACGCCAAAGGTGCCCACGGGGCTTGTCTTCAACCCGCTGTCGTAATCTCTTTGACAATGATGAAAGCAATCGCCACCCGCACCGAAGGCCGCCAGCACAGCATCGCAATCCGCGGCCATCAGGTCACGGTTGATGAAACACCCGACCTAGGCGGCGCCGACGTAGGCCCGACCCCACTTGAACTGCTGGCCGCAAGCCTCGCCGGCTGCGTCGCCGTGACGGTTGAAATGTACGCCGAGCGCAAGGGCTGGGACGTCGGCAAGGTTGAGGTCGATGTCGAGTACGCCCCGGCTGAGCGCGGAACGCCAACTAAGTTTGAGGTCGTGCTGAAGGTTCCGGCCGAAATGAGCGACGAGCAGATCGAACGACTCTCGGTGATCGCCGCCAAGTGCCCGGTTCACCGGATGCTCGACGGTGAAGTGATGTTCGACGAGCGTGTCGAGCGCACCGCTCTCACGAGCTGAGCTCGCGGGCGCACTCGCGCCCGAGCTTCTAAGCGCAGCGGCTGCCGCAGCGCTCCCGGTCCGAGGCCGTAAGAAGGCGGGGGTACTGGTCCCGCTGTTCGCTAGCGAAGTCGGTGCGCTCTCGATCGTGATGACGCGCCGTGGTGACGATCTACGCCGCCACGCTGGTGAGCTCTCGTTCCCCGGCGGACGCGTTGATGATGACGACGCCGATCTTAGTTCCACGGCGCTGCGCGAAGCGCACGAGGAGATCGGCCTCGCGCCGCCGTCGGTTGAGCTCCTCGGCGCGCTGCCACCAACGCCGACGATCGCGACCGGCTACGCAGTCCACCCCTTCGTCGGTCTTATCGACCCCGGCCAGGAGTGGGTTCGCTCGCAACGTGAGGTCGCGTCGATCCACGAGTTCGACGTCGCTGAGCTGCGCGCCGGTTACGGCAGGCGCCGCATCAAGCGCCGTGGAATCGGCTTCACGACCGACACCTACGTAGTTGACGATCAGCTCGTCTGGGGTGCTACTGCGAGGATCTTGGGCGACCTATTTGGCCGCCTCGAAGCCGCCGGACTTAGCTGACCTTGGCGCCGCTTGGGTCACTGACGATGCGGATGTAGGGCCGCGGCTCTTCCCAGCCGTCTGGGTACTTCTCCGCCGCCTGCTCGTTCGTAACGGAGCCAGCGATGATGACGTCGTTGCCTGGCTGCCACTGAGCCGGTGTTGCGACGGCGTGCTCAGCGGTTAGCTGGAGCGAGTCGAGCACCCGGAGCACCTCGTCGAAGTTGCGGCCGGTTGTCATCGGGTAGATCAGGACCAGCTTAATCTTCTTGTCGGGCCCGACGACGAAGACGTTACGGAGCGTGCTGTTCTGGGCCGGAGTGCGCTCGGTTGGGTCGCCCTCAACGTCTGCCGGGAGCATCCCGTAGAGCTTGGAGACGTTGAAGTCGGTGTCGGCGATCATCGGGAAGTTCGGCGCCGTGCCTTGAGTTTCAGCAATGTCCGAGGCCCACTTCTCGTGGTTTTCGAGCGGGTCGACCGAGAGGCCGATGATCTTTACGCCGCGCTGGTCGAACTCTGGCTTGATCGAAGCCATGTAGCCGAGCTCGGTCGTGCAGACGGGGGTGAAGTCGCGCGGATGCGAGAAGAGGACGGCCCATGAGTCGCCGATCCAGTCGTGGAAGTTGATCTTCCCTTCTGTTGTTTCAACGTCGAAATCTGGTGCTGTATCGCCAATTGTCGGCACGGGTTTGTCTCCTTGGAGTCGATGTTCTACGGCAAACTATACAAACCTGATCGCGATTATGTTATTTAGATGTTCTGCGTGGCCCAGCGAGTAGGCCAGCGATTGCCTGCTGTGCCTCGGCGAGCCAGGCGTCACGGGCGCCGAGTGGATCTGAGTGGAGCAGTGCGAATGGGATCGCGTTCTTCTCGCGCGCCAGCTCCATCTCCGCGACCCCGCTCGAGAGAAGCGGCTCGCCGACCGGCCCTGCCGCTTCGTAGACGACGCCGCGCACAGTTGTGTCGGTCGTCTTCTCGAGCATCATCCGCAGCCTCGAGCCGTGCAGCGCCGCGACCTTCTGCTCGTCGCCGCTGGCGGTACCGAGCAGCCAGAAGAGCAATGTCACGTTCTCGAGCGCGTAGCGCAGCGTCCCGATCACGTCCGGCGTGCCGATCCAGCACTCCCCCCCGGCCGCTTCGATCGCCGCGCGGCCATCCTCGCTCCGCGTGACGCAGCGAGCGGCGTGGCCCTCTGCAACGAGATCCCGCGCTAAATCGAGCCCGCGGCAGCCGCCGCCGACGATTAAAACCCTCACTGCGCGCCGCCATCTGAACCGGCCAACAGCGAGCGCTCGAATTCTTCCAGCGTCTGCTCGGGCTCGCCGCGCTTGCGGCGCCGCGTGTTGCGCGCCTCAAGTAGCTGCGCAAGATCTTCCTGCTCGAGCTCCTGGTCTTCGTGAATGCCGGCAAGCTCGCGGTCGATCTCAGCCTTCAGCTCAACGTGGCTGATCTCCGCTGCCCCGCGAGCGCGCCTTTTAGCGTTTACGGCCTCTTGCATCTGCTCAAGGTCATCGATCTCATTCGTGTACTCCAGTTCGGCCGATCGCGTCTGACGCCAATCGAGCTGATCGGCGCCCGAGCCGGGGTACAGAATGCCAATCAGCACGACCGCGGTCACGAGCAGCACGATGACGACGATCACGATTAGTGCGAACGAGTCCATGGAGCTCCATTCTATGGCGAGCGAACTGGAGGCGTACCTGCGCATCCCATCGCCGAAACGGTGTACGTTTCACAGGTGCCTCGTGAACGCTCGCTGAAGCTTCTAGTTGCCGCAGCCTGTCTCGCCGGGATGGCAATGCCCGCAGCGGCTACGGCTGCAAAGTCGCCAATTAGCGTCGGCAACAACCCGAAGATGTACAACGAGCGTTACTGCGAGTACCTCTTCGTCCACACCGTCCCCAGCGGCGCCAGCTTCAAGTTGGTCGGCGATGTTTGGAACACCTTCGGCCTCAATAAGTGCCCGGCCGCCCAATGGGCTGCTTCAGATAAGACAGCGCTCGCGGCGCTCTTCCCCGGCACGCTGGTAGTGAAAATCAACGGTCCGCGCTACTGGCTGATCAACAACGCGACGATTACATGGGACTCACGGGTCGACCCGCGCGGCGGCAAGGTTCGCCAGTTCCCCGGGATGAAAATGCGCTTCTTGACCAGCGTCGACGTTCCTCTCAATGCTATTGCGGCCGGCGGAATCACACCTTATGAGGAGACGACCGTCAGCCGCACGACCAGCTTTAACTTCTCACGCAAGTACCCGCTCCACGAGCTCGTCTCGCCTGCCGGCAAGGTCTACGCAATGCAGGCCTACTCGCAGATCGTTGACAAGAAGCTGAAGCTGAAGGATCTCGCCAGGCTCGGTTCAAAGCTGGCGCTCCCCGCTGGCTGGAAGTTCCGCACGCGCAAGCTGAAGAAGGACCTGACGCTTAAGACCAAGGGAGCGACGACAGTGCTCCAGGACGAGCTTCAGAACACCTACCAACTCGTCAAGTAGTAGCTCGAAGCGGGCGCGGGGCAGCGGCCCCAAACCGATAAGGTCGAACGATGAACTTTGACCTTTCCGATGAACAGAAGCTGATTGAGCAGACCGCGCGTGAATTCACCGACGGTGAGATCATGCCGGTCGCGAGCGCGAATTCGGAGAACCACTTCTTCGACCGCGAGCTAGTCAACAAGATTGCCGCCCAAGGCTTCCTCGGCGCGATCGTCCCCCGCGAATACGGCGGCGCCGGCCTCGATTACACGACCTACGCGATCATCTGCGAAGAGATCGGCCGTGGTTGCTCGGCGATGCGGACCGTCGTCTCGGTCCAAACCTCGCTCGTCTGCTCAACGATCCTCAAGTGGGGGACCGAGGAACAGAAGCAGCGCTACCTGCCGCTGCTCTGCTCGGGCGAGTGGCTTGGCTGTTTCGGTCTGACTGAGCCGGGCACCGGATCAGCCGCCGCGAACCAGAAGACGCGCGCAGTGCAACAGGACGACGGGACTTGGCTGATCAACGGAGCGAAGATGTGGATCTCGCTCGGCAACAACGCAAGCCTCGCGCTGATCTTCGCTCAAACCGACCCATCGCTCGGCCACCGCGGCCTCGCCTGCTTCCTCGTCGAGGCCGACCAGCCCGGCTTCATGCCCTCAGAGATCACGGCCAAGATGGGGCTATGGGCCTCAGACACGGCTGAGATCGCGCTTGACGACGTAACCGCCTCGGCCGATTCGATGCTCGGCGAAGTTGGTGACGGCTTCAAGGTCGCGATGAGCGCGCTCGACTCGGGCCGCTACTCGGTCGCCGCAGGGTGCGTGGGATTGGCCCGCGCATCACTCGAAGAATCGATCGCTTACGCCAACGAACGGACACAGTTCGATCGCCCTATCGCTGGCTTCCAGCTGGTTCAGGCGATGATCGCTGACATGGTCGTCAAGACCGAAGCTGCGCGGCTGCTGGTCTATAAGGCCGGATCGGTCAAGGACGCTGGCAAGCCGAGCACATTGGAAACCTCGATTGCCAAGTACTACGCAACCGAAGCCGCAGTCTGGTGCTCGGACAAGGCAATCCAAATTCACGGCGGCGCCGGTTATAGCCGCGACCATCCGGTAGAGCGCTACTACCGCGACGCACGCGTAACGACGATCTACGAAGGAACCTCTCAGATTCAGCAGCTAATCATCGGCCGCGCCGTCACAGGCCAGGACGCGCTCAAGCCGATGACGGTCGATAACGCCTAGGCGCAGCGATGGACTCCGCCGCCGAAGTTCGCTGGACAGAAACTGATTCACCGCTCGGCTCTCTGCTGCTGGTCGAAGGCGACGGCGGGCTGCTCGCCGCAAGCTTTCTCGACGGCGCGCAGGCACGCGGCACGGCTGAACAGTTCGCCGCCGCTCGGAGTGCGCGCGCGGACGAACAGCCGGAGGCGCTGGCAGCGATGAGCGACCAGCTTGACGCCTACTTTGCCGGCTCTCCACAGCGATTTTCTGTGGCGATCGACTGGACGCAGTTCGAACCGTTCCAGCGCAAAGTGCTGCAGCGCTGCGCGACGATCGAGTATGGCGACCGAATCAGCTACGGCGAACTCGCCGAGGAGATTGGCGCGCCCCGGGCCGCCCGTGCCGTTGGGAACGCGCTGCGTTCTAACCCAATCACGATCGTAATTCCTTGCCACCGCGTGGTCCGTTCCGACGGCAGCCTCGGTGGCTACGGCGGAGAGGATCGCGAGCAGCGTAAGGCGACGCTGCTGGAGCTTGAGCTGACTAGCGCAGCAGCCGCGGCCTAAGCCTGCGTGCTGCCGTACTGCTCAGAGGCGAGATCGTCGCCGGCGACCCCGGCCGGTGTTTCGATCTGAGGCGTATCGCGCAGGTACCACTCGGCGTCGAGCGCAGCTTGGCAGCCGAGCGCAGCCGCCGTGATTGCCTGACGGTAGGTGTGATCTACGAGGTCGCCGGCAGCAAAGACGCCCGGCAGCTTGGTGCGAGTTGAGCGCCCCTCCGTAATCACGTATCCCTCATCATCGATCTCAACCATCCCGGCTGCAATCTGCGACTGAGGTTCGTGGCCGATCGCGATGAAGGCTCCTTGGGTAGGCAAGATCTGCTCCTCGCCGCTCTCAGCGTTGAGCAGTTTGACGCTCTCGAGCGCTCCGTTCTCTCCGGCCTCAAAGCCCTCGACCGTGAACGGCGTCGCCCACTCAATGTTCTCGGTTTCACGCGCGCGGTCGAGCATGATCTTCGAGGCGCGAAACTCTCCGCGGCGGTTGACGATTGTCACTTTCGAAGCGAACTTGGCGAGGAAGATCGCCTCCTCCATCGCCGAGTCGCCGCCGCCAACGATGATCGTCTCCTTATCGACGAAGAAAGCTGCGTCGCAGGTAGCGCAATAGGAGACGCCGCGGCCGGAAAGCTCATCTTCGCCGGGCGCGCCGATCTTCTTGTGTTCTGCGCCCATAGCGAGAATCACTGTGCGCGCCTGATACTCCTGCTCTCCAACCCAGACGCGGTGCACGCCGCCGGGCTCGTCGGAGAGCTCAAGCTTGGTGGCAAGGTCGGTGATGAAGCGCGTCCCGAAGCGCTCGGCTTGGTCGCGCATCGTCTGCATCAGCTCCGGCCCCTGAATGCCGTCGCGGAAGCCCGGGTAGTTCTCCACCTCGGTTGTCTGCTGCAGCAGGCCACCCCACTGCCAGCCCTCGATCAGCAGCGGAGAAAGGTTGGCGCGGGATGTGTAGAGCGCCGCTGTGTAGCCAGCCGGGCCGCTGCCAACAATGATTACGTTCTCGATCTCGGCCATGCTCTTCTCCACTCAGGTTGCGGGTGACTTTACTTTGTATAGCGTAGCTGCTTTATCTCGCCCCTCGTCGCGCCAACCCTGAACCGTGCGGCGCAACTGGAAGTAGGCGATTGCTCCCGGAATTGTTGGTAGCCAGAACGAGAAGGCGCGGTAGCTGAGGACAGCGACGATCGCCAGGCTGCTGGGGACGCCAAACGCGATCAGAACACCGATCATCCCGCCTTCGACGCCGCCGATCCCGCCTGGCAAGGGCAGCAGGTTGGCGAACATCCCGACGTAATAGGACATCACCAG
>JBIHZY010000089.1:0-7503 GCA_044240185.1 Solirubrobacteraceae bacterium | reverse complement strand
GGCCCGCTTTGGATCGGCCTGCCGGCGAGCGGCAAGTGGCTTGAAACGAAGGGAACCGACATCTTCGAGTTCCGCGACGGCAAGGTCTGCCGCGAGCACTCTTTCTATGACGTAGTCAGCTCGTTGCGCCAGCTCGGCTTGTGGCCGGGGATTGGCAGTACCGCCGAGAAGCTCGCGATGGGCGCTGGCGGCGTGGCAATCCGCGGCGGCAGGGCGCTGCGGCGCCAATAGCGAGCAGGGGTCAGGCGGGCGGCTGCAAACGCTAAGCCTGGGCCGGAGATGGTCCGGCAGCCATGCGGCGCAGCAGCAGGTAGATCAGCGCGCCGGCCAACACGCCGACGACGTAACCGAGCCCGCCGCCACTGAGCAGGTTTCGTGAAAACCATCCAATCCAGCTGAGTGCCGGGCTGTCGGCCGCGATTTTGTTGCCCACCGGCGTGGCTGAGAATGGCAGCAGCAGAATGAAGCCGAGCAGGAACGAGATCACGGCCGGCTTCGCTTTCATCGCCGGAGTGAGCCATGGCGCACTGTCGTTGCGCCGCGCCAGCAGTTCAACGATCACGACGCCAAACCATGGCGTTGTGTAATAGCCAGCAATCAGAACAATGTCCGAGGTCAACTGGCCGAGCTGCGTGCCACGAGCGATCAGTGCAAGTCCGAGCGCGCTGAAGGTGATGATCAGCGAGGCTTGTGGGCGCGAAAGTTTCACGCCCATCTGGACGAGGCTGAGACCGCCGCTGAAGTCGTTGAAACCGTTCGCCGTTGCCAGCGACATACCCAGAACGATTAGAGCGATGACGGCCGGGGCGCCGCCGCCGAGCAGTGTTTCGACCCGCCCCATCGGGTCGTTGAGGGCGGCGCTTGTCGAAGCCCAAGCACCGATCCCACCGAGCAGTAGCAGCGGCGCCGACATGCTGAAGAAGACGACGGCGAAGAGTTTTCGCGACGAGCTTGTAGCCGGAAGCGTGCGCGAGAGGTCCGAGGCTTGAACGGTCCATGAAATCGAGCCGCTAAAGCCGAGCGCTACTGCCACCAGCAGTTGCCCGGTCGGCACGCCGCTGCTGCCGGGTGGGGCAGGCGCGGCAGGCACGTCGGCAACGCCGATGATCAGGAAGATGATGATGATGAACATCACGCTGCTGATTACAAGGCCGAGCTTGCGCATCACTGAGACGCCGAACAGCACGACTGTTATCTCGAGCGCGACGATTGCCCCTAGTGCGACGCCGAACGGAACGCCAAGCGCGTCGGCAAGGGCGTCAACTCCAAACAGGTCGCTAAGGCAGTTGTAGGCGATCAGGCTGAAGACGAGGAAGATCTGGGGGACGAAGTTAAAGCGGCCAAACGCCAGTCGCCCGAGCGGCATCTGCGCCATCCCGGTCCTCGGCCCCCAGGTTGAGATCAGCGCTACCGCCAACACTCCAATAATTACGCCGATCGCGAGGCCAAGGAAGCCGTATACAAATCCCGGGCCGGAGCTGCCGCCTGCGGCGACCATGCCGGTGATGATCGTCCCGGGCGCCAGCAGCACACCTGCCCAGATCGCTCCCAGCGATAGCACCGAACCGCTGCGCTCGTCCTCGGGCAGTCGTTCGCTTTCCGAGCGCTGAACCAAGGCTTCTTCGTGCGTCTCAGCCATCGGGCGCCAAACTACCATTTGGCCGCGCGGCCGGCAGCGAATCTAGGGTGAAGGCACGCTGGCGGTCAGCTTGAAGCTGCCGCTGCCGGAGCTGCGAGTGACGCGGGCGATCACGCTGCGCTGGCCGCAGAGAGTTCGCGTGACACTGTCGCTTCGGCCGCGCAGGCGTGAGCTGCCGATCCGCGTGCGGCCGCCCGAGTCGTAGAGCTCAAGGTCGGCGTTCAATCCACGCGACGACTTGAGCCCCACCTTCACCGTGCCGTCATGGGGGATCAAAAAAGTGAACTTCGAAGTTCGTGAGCGCCCTTTCAGCAGCTTGCCGCTGCGCGAGCTGCTGGTGTTGCCTCGCCACGGGCTGGTTGCGTCGAGCAGGGCGATCTTCTGCGTTGCGGCGTCGGGGCGGAAAATGTCGCTGACGATGCTCCAATCGGTCGGGTTTTGGCCCGCGGAGACGCGGTAAGCCTCAGCCCATCCTTCGGTCGGATCGCGGTCGTAGTTGTCGCCCGGATCGTCGGCGAACATCGTTCCGCCGCGCACCGCTTGGCAGACCTTCAGCTTCGTCGCCCAGCGCTTCGGGCCCAACGAAAAGGCCGACCATGGCGCGTTGCTGCGGTGGTTGGCGATGTGGTGGCCAAACTCGTGCGCTGCCACCTCTTCCACGGATGCTCCGTCGGGGGCCGTTTCGCCGAGCAGGATCAGTACCGAATCATTTGGGTCGTAACAGGCATCGGCGTCGCTGCCGCAGATCGCTTGCATCTCGGGCAAGGGCGCGAAGTAGACGTCCATCGTGGCGGCGTCGCCGCGCTGGGGAAGGTCGGCGAGGAAGTCGGCCCAGCTCTGCGCTTCAGCTGCGTCCGCAGAGTAGGAAGGGGAGATCGCGATCTTGATTTTCATCCCCTTAGCGGTGTAGCTGCCGCTGAAAGCGTTGGCGGGAATGATGTCGCTGACGGCCGCTGAGCGAGCGCCGCGACGGAGCGGCAGAACGCGGTCGCGGATCACAACGTTCGGCTGAGATCCAAGCGCCGCCGGGTTGGCGGTAGGAATTGAAGGGCGCTGCGATGCGGCGGCTGCCGGGCTCGCGGCCACGGCGACCAGTGCAATGCTGCATAGCCCTGCGATTACGGCGCGCATTTCAAGTTCCCCTCGAATTAACTGTTCTTACTCTAGGGCCGCCTAGCTCACTAATTGTGACGTTCGGGCGGTGGGCTGAGCTGAACGAGCAGGTCGACGGGCACAAACGCTTGGGCTGCTAGTTCGCTCACCGATTCGTAACGGCGCGCTCGAACTAACCAGAATGTGACGAGCACCCCTAGTACCCCCAAGCCAACGAGCACGCTGAAGACGCCGACGGCGTCGGCCAGTGCGGCCGCAACCAGCGAGCCGGATGAGGTGCCGATCTCCACAACGATTACGTAGGCGGTAAGCGCCATCGCTGCCGAGCTGGGCGAGATTTCGCGCTGGACGAGAGACTGCGTCATCACTCCGAGTAGTCCGAGCAGCAGTCCGATCGGAGCCAGGAGCAGCCCGGTAACGACCAAACCAAGTAGTGCCGGCTCTAGCTGGGCGGTCAATGCGAGAGCTGCGATCGCCACGCCGGCGAGCATCAGCAGGCTGCGGACCCACGGGTGGCGCTTGCCGCTGACGAGCGCGTGCTTGTTGGTTCCCTCCAGCGCGCCGCGGCGCCAGCGAACGGCGAAGGCGACGATCGCCGAGCCGCTGAAGAACGCTGCGGTGAGGAACGAGACCGCAACCCGCGATGAAGGAAAGATCTGATCTGCGAGTGACGGAAGCAGCACCATCAGCGGCCAGGCGGCGAAGATCATCGCTGCCATCAGTACAAAAACGGAACGCATCAGGTTTGAGAGCCAGATCTCGCGCAGCGCGGCGCCAAGCGATGATCGCTCGCTCGGCTCAGGGACCGACCCTGCCTCCGTCATTGGCATCCGCGCTATTGCCCACGCCAGTGGAAGGATGCAGAAAGCTGTGATCAGGAACAGTCCTGCGTCGCCAATGAACTTGTAAAGCAGACCGCTCGCGAGCACGCCGACCACCTGCCCGATGCTCTTTCCACTGATCAATCGCGAGTTGAGATATGAGATCTGCTCGGGCGGCACGGCGACGCGAATTAGATTGCGCCAAGGGGGAACACTAATCGCCACAAAGAGCACGCCGGTTAGCGTCGCGGCGACAAAGAGCAGCGCTAGCGATTCGCCAGCAATCCAGGTGTAGACCGCAAGCGCAACGAAGAGAACGAAATCTACGAGCAGCAGCACGACGTTCAGCTGGCGTGGCGGGAAGCGGTGCACGATCCGCGCGCTGATCGGCATCAGGATTAGTGCAGGAGCTGCGATGCAGGCCCCGATTGCCGCTACGTCGAAGGCTGAGTTGGCTGCGCTGTACGAGCCGTAGCTGAAGACGAGCAGTAGGACGCCCCAGCCGAATGCTTGGATCGAGAAGGCGGCGACAAGTGGGCGCAGGGCGGAGGGTTTCTCTCCGCCGACGGGTGCGTCCGGGCTACTCGCCATCCGGCCGGCTCAGCTCGCCGCTCTGAACGTCGAGCACCCAGCCAGTGATTCTGTCGCGGTGCTTCAGCTCCGGCGCGGCGCGCAGCACGTCGAGCGTTAGTGCGAGCGTGGAGTGGGGGTCGTCTGTTGCTGGAACGGTCCAGTCCGGCACGGTTCCCGTCTCCTCGCCGACCTGCTTGGCGAATTCGGTCGGCGCGATCCGGTGAATGCCGCAGTCGGTGTGGGCGATCACGATGATCTCTTCGGTCTCGAGCAGCCGCTGCGATGCGGCGAGCGAGCGGATCACGTCGGGCGTCGCGATTGCGCCCGCGTTGCGAATCACGTGCGCGTCGCCAAGGCCAAGGTGGAAGAGGTCCCAAAGATTGATCCGCGCGTCCATGCAGGTCAGGATCGCGAGCTTCAGCTTTGGCGGTGCGTCAAGGTCGGACGGGTGTGTGGCGTGTGGCTTTACCGGTTCAGTCATTCGACGGAAAGATAGAGCTTGGCGCTGCTAGTTGGGCGCCGTCAGCGCCCGTAGCGCCCCGTCACACCGCTAGCCGCTTGCCCACCAAGCTTGCGCACCTCGTAGGAGAAGCTTGGGAAGTTGATCGAGCCCCAGCCGGAGGCGGGGTCGTAGTACTTCGTCGCTGTGCAGCAGCCGGTTGCCGTGAAGGCCGAGGGAATCAGCTTGCCGAGGTCGTTGCCGAGCTTCGTCATGTCGCGGAAGACCTTCGCTCGCGTTGTGGAATTTCCAGCCAGCTTGTAGATCTTCTTGTTGAGGAATCCGAGTTGCGCTTGTCCCGCCGCCTTCGCTTGCTGGTTGGCAATCGCAACACCGGAAGCGAAGAGCGGCGTGGCGGCGCTCGTGCCGCCGACTGGGCTCCAGCCGCCAAGGCAGTCGCTCGCGGCGCAATAGATTGGGTATCCGGGCATGCCGTCGGCGAGCAGCGCGATGTCCGGAACTTCGCGCCCGGCCCATGAGCCAACGCCCGGTCCTTTCTGCCAGGAGGGCTTACCGAAGACGACGCTGGTGCCGCCACCAGCAGCGCCAAACTCGGTCGGCGAGTCATTCCAAACGACCTCTTCGGTGATCCGGTTTGCAGAGCTCAGCGAAAAGTTTGTGCCCCCGACGCCGGTCACCCAGCCCGAGCTGGCCGGGTACCTGACCGCAGCACCCGGCAGCGCCGAATTGCCGTCATCGAGCGGGCAGCCGGATGAGCCGGTGTCCCCAGACGAGGTGGTAACAGTGATCCCTGCAGCCGCCGCAGTGCGGAGTACTCGTTCAAACGAAGCAATTTTCTGTCGGGTCCATTCCGATTCGCAGGCTCCGAATGACGCAGAGATCACCGATGCCCGGTAGGGCTTTGGAGTCTCTATCGCCGCAGCGAAGGCTTGAGCCAAGACCGTCAAGGTGCCGGATCCTTCGATCACTTGAATCGATTTCAGGCCTGGCGCGGAGGCGGAGATCACCTGCAGGTCAAGTGTCGTCTCACCGCCTACAGGTAATGGTTTCTTCAAGCCAACGAGTGTCACCGGGGTCGGTGGCGGCTTGTAACCAAAGCACGCCCCCGCCGTTTCGAGGTCGGAGCGGCTGAAACCCTCGTTTTCAATTACGGCGATTCGCTGCCCTTGTCCCTTGTACCCACTGCGGTGAAGCGAGCTGAGTCCGTAGGCCGTGTTGACTTGGTTGGGCGTGTAGGGGGGAACGTAGTAGCCGTTGCCTAGGTCAGTTCCCGCGGCGCGGCCCGCCGCGCAGCCTGCCAGCTTGCCGAGGTTCCCTCGCAGCGAACTGCCTGCCGCTCGCTGGGCAGCGTTGAAGACCAGTGTTTGTGCGCGCGTTAGCGGGTTGATCGCTGCGGCCTGCGCGGCTGAAGCGCCGCTCCGCCGCGCCGCGCGCACTACCGGCGCGTCATCGAGGCCAACGACGCCGGTGACGGTTCCTGCCAGCGACCGCGGCAGCTGTGGTTCTCCGGTCGGCGCGACGTAGCGCTTGCCGCTCGTGCGCGCCTTGTAGGAGGCGAAGCCGGTCGAGAAGAGCGCTCCGGCCTGCGCGACCGTCGCTTCGGTCTCAATCCAGAAACCACCAAGGCCGGTACGGGGTTTGAGGCCCGCGCTCCGCAGAGCCTTCTTTACACGCGCGCGATCGGCCTGCGAGGAGCCGAAGCGCCGGGCAATCTGCTCGGGCTCCAAGTACTTGCCGTAGAGCGGGGAGGAGGGGTTGGAGACGGCGCTGGCGTAGGCCGTCAGCGCGGCGTCGTCGGCGCGCAGCGTGAGCAGGATGCTCAGTCGGTGGCTGGCTGAGGCGGCGCCAACGCGCTTGCCTTGGCTTGCTGCGCTGGCGGTCGCGAAGACGCCATCGGCGCTCGCGGCGGCGGGCGCGGCGGCCAGCAGCGCGGTAGTGATCAGAAGGGCTGAAGTGAGGCGCGCTTTAGGCATCAAGGGGAAACTACTCGCCCTCGCCGTCGCACGCGAGAGCAATCCGCTCGGGTCGCTTCGTTCAGGCCAATCAGCTCAAGCCCGTGGAGGAATGACCGCTTCGCACGCCAGCACTCCGCTGCTAGCCGGTAATGCCGCTGGTGGTCTTGCTTAGTGTCACGGTGCGTGTGACGCTGCGAGCGGTGCCGCCGGTGGGGGTGAAAGTTGTTTTCAGACTGACGCGGATAGATCCTCTGCGACGCGCCGAGCTGGCTGCTGAGGTGAGCTTGCAGGTGATCCGGTAGCGCCCGGCTTTAGTGACCCTCTTAGTTCCACGGCAGGCGGTTGCCTTCTTCGCGCTGCGTCCGCTGGAGGCACTGTTGAAGGTTCCCGTCTGCGAGGTGGAGCCGGCGCCTGGCACTGTGATCAGAGAGTTCACAGATGTGTTTGAGGCTCCTGTGGTTTTGGTTACAAACGCGTTCGTCGGCCCCGGTGGTGTCGGCCCGGGCGGTGTCGGCTCTGGCGGTGTCGGGCCCGCACAGCTCCAGCCTTGTTTAGCTCCATACCACTGAAGGAATGGGTAGCCGTCATTTTGAGCGCTGCAGCTAACCCACTTCTTCGTCGTCGGTGTGGTTTCGGCTATGTCCCAGCCGCCGGCTGTGTAGAGAGCCGCGGTCTTCATCGCCGCCTGCGTTGCCTCGGTTCCGAAATTGTTGGTTACCGCGTGATCGGCGTCGGTGGGGTTCCAGAAGGCCGAAGTGATCGCCAGATCTCCGCCTTCGTAGCCGCCGAGAATCCCCCCGAAGCGGGCGATTGGACCCGATTCGCGCTGCTCGCCGATTAGTCTGCTCCGCGAGTAGGAGTTTGTGATCGTAAGGTTGCCGACGTTGGCCCCGACCAGGCCGCCGGCGGCCTGGTCGCTGCTGACGGGTCCGCTGGAGTAGG
>JBIHZY010000088.1:0-7587 GCA_044240185.1 Solirubrobacteraceae bacterium | reverse complement strand
AATTCTCCCACCTCCTAGAGAGGGTAAGGATCCTGGCAGACCACCAGGTTGATAGGTCAGCTCTGGAAGCGCGGTGACGCGTGTAGGAGACTGATACTAATAATCCGAGGGCTTGACGGTTTTTTTTTAAGTGGTACCCAATTGGCTGCTGTGCGGTTTTCAAGGATGCGCCGAGGCGGAGGTCTCGACAATTTCCGGTGGTTATCGCGAGGGGGAAACACCTCTTCCCATTCCGAACAGAGCAGTTAAGCCCCTCAGCGCCGATGGTACTTGGCCTTTCAGGCCCGGGAGAGTAGGACGCCGCCGGTTTTACTTGAAGCACGGGGGTCGCCATTGGCGGCCCCTTCTTCGTTGTCGGCCGCAATAGGACGGCCCAATTTTCGAGTCCGTTGCCGTATCTTCGTCTCAGTATGCAGACAGCCCTGACCAAACAGCCAAAGCGAGTGCAGCAATGAACGCGCGTATTCCGAGCGGAACTCGCGACGTCCTGCCTGAAGAGCGGGCCGAGCTGCGGCGGATAGAGGCAGCCTTGTTGGGTGTCTTTAGTGAGGCCGAATACGGCGAGATCTCGACACCAACAGTTGAGTACCAAGAGACGCTCCAGCGAGCTGGCGCGGCAGCCAGTCCGGTCTCCTACCGCGTCCTTGGTGAGCTTGGGGAGGAGGTCGCGCTGCGTTCAGACATGACGGTCCCTATCGCCCGCGTTGCAGCATCGCGCTACGGCGACGCTGACCTGCCGCTGCGGTTCTGTTATGTGGCGACTGCTTACAGAGCGGTTACGCCTCACCGAGGCCAGCCGCGTGAGTTTCTCCAGGCTGGAATCGAACTGATCGGCGCCGACGCGGCGGCCGGCTGCGCTGAGGCGCTGACCGTGCTCTGCAACTCGCTCGAAGCGACCGGCCTGAAAGACTTTTACGTTGGGATCGGCGACGTAGGGATCTATCCGTCGCTGCTTGCTTCCTGCGGCGTTAGCGCCGATTCGAGCGAAGCGGTGCTGCGTGAACTCGGCGATCGCGACTTCGTTGGGATCGACCGCGAGGTAGCGGCGCTCGGTCTAGCCGAGGGGCAAGCAGCGATGCTGACTCAGGTTCCTCGCTTGCGCGGTGCTGCTGTGCTGCGCGATCAGACCGAGCAGCCGGTCGCCGGAGCGCTCAGTGGTATCCGTGAAATAGTCGGCAGTCTTGATGACGACGTTGCCGCGCGGATGATTCCCGACCTCGGGCGTTTCCCGCGGATGGGGTACTACAGCGGGGCGGTTTTCGAGGTTTATGACCCCGCCGTCGGTGAACCGATCGCGAGTGGAGGCTTCTACGGCGAGCTGCTCGGGCGCTTCGGGATGCCAGTTGGCGGCGTTGGGTTCGCGATCGATGTCGACCTCTTGCACGCGGCGCTTGCCGGCGAAGAGCGAGGGGAGACCGGCCGATGAACCGCTTCGGACTAACTATCGCGGTCCCGCGTGGCGCGCTGCTAAGCGGGAGCCTCGACGCACTGGACCGCGCTGCGATCGACACCTCCGAGGTGCGCACCAATGACCGCAAATTGCTGTTCGCTGAGATCGGCGTTGTGACGATGCGGCCTTCCGACGTCCCAACCTACGTTGAGGCAGGCGCTGCCGACATCGGGATAACCGGCAAGGACGTCTTGATGGAGCACCCAGAACGCCAAATCTTTGAGCTCGCCGACCTAGGGTTCGGCCACTGCGAGATGGTCGTGGCGTCTAAAGAGGGTCCTGACCGTGCCGCCGAGGCACTGGAACGGCTTGGCGTAATGCGAATTGCGACCAAATATCCCCGGATCGCTGCGGACTACTTTGAGCGCAGCGGGCGCCAAGCCGAATTCGTCACCGTCAATGGCTCTGTTGAATTGGCGCCGCTGACTGGTCTCGCTGACGCGATCGTTGACCTCACGGCTACCGGCATCACCTTGAAGGAGAATGGGCTCGTTGTCCGCGAGCAGATCGCACCGGTCACGGCGCGGCTAGTCGCCAATCGCGTCGCGCACAGGCTCAAAGCTGAGGCGATCGAGGAGTTCGTCGCCTTGATCACCGCCGCCGCCGAACCCACCGGCGCGTGACCACGACCGTCTGCATCGTCGACTACGGCGTCGGCAACCGGCGCTCGGTAGAAAAGGCGCTGCAGAAGGTTGGGATCGCGACGATCGTTAGCTCCGACCCGCAGATAATCGCTGGCGCCGATGGCTTAGTCCTGCCTGGCGTGGGCGCGTTCCCGTCGGCGGTGGAACGCATCCGCACGCTCGGGCTCGATGCGGCGCTCCGCGATGCCGCTGCCGCGGGCACACCAATCCTCGGGGCCTGTCTTGGAATGCAGCTCCTATTCGACCGCTCGCCTGAGCATCGTGGTGCCACCGGCCTTGGCTTAATCCCTGGCGAGGTGGTTCGCCTTGACGCGCTCGGGGCGAAGCTGCCACACATTGGCTGGAGTCCGGTCACTTGGAACAACGAATCAGCCCTAACTACTGGCCTCGCTGACGGCGCGAGCTTCTACCACGTTCATTCCTATGTTGTGTCGCCAGCCGACGCCAGTGTCGTTGTGGGGTCTAGCGAATATGGCACGAGGTTTGCCAGCGTCGTCGAACAAGCGAACATCTTTGGCGTCCAATTCCATCCCGAGAAATCGTCCGCCAATGGGCTGCAGATGCTCGCTAACTTCGGTGCGATCTGCGCCGGTGGCCGTCAATGAGGCTCTACCCGGCAATCGACATCCTTGGCGGTAAAGCGGTGCGTCTGCGGCAGGGCAACTACGACCAATCGACGGTCTACTCAGAATCTCCACTGAGCGCGGCTCTCGCATGGGCCCAGGCCGGCGCGAGAGCGCTTCACATCGTTGACCTGGACGGCGCCCGTGGTGGTAAGCCAGGAAACCTCCAAGAGGTGCGCGAGATCGCCGCTGCGGTCGACTTGCCGATCCAGCTAGGCGGTGGGCTGCGCAGCGTCGAATTGGTCAAGGCTGCGCTCGACGCCGGGGTGACCCAAGTCATCCTGGGAACGGCCGCGCTGCAAGACACCGAACTGCTCGACCAGTTGATCGCGGAACACCGCGAGGAGCTAATCGTGAGCGTCGACTCGCGTGCAGGAGTCGCCGCCGTTGCAGGCTGGGAGGAGAGCGACGGCGTAGATGCGCTTGCTGCGCTCGGTGCGCTGGAGAAGCGCGGGATCGCAAAGCTGATCGTCTCCGACATCGACGTCGACGGCACGATGGAGGGTCCTAACCTTGCGCAAATCGCCGCTAGCGCTGAAGTCCTAACGATCCCGTTCATTTACTCCGGCGGCGTTGGGACGCTCGGCGACCTCAGCGCGATCGCGGCGGTTTCTCCGCCCAACCTCGACGGAGTGATAGTCGGCAAGGCTCTCTACGACGGAGCATTCACAATTCAGCAGGCGCAGGATGCGCTGAGCGGCGGCGACTGACGTGCAGATGAAGCGCGTCATTCCATGCCTCGACGTCGCCGACGGCCGCGTCGTCAAGGGAACCAACTTCGTCGACATCCGCGATGCTGGTGATCCCGTTGAGTTGGCCGCGCGCTACGAGCTGGCTGGCGCCGATGAACTCGTATTCCTCGACATCACAGCCACTCACGAGGATCGCGACACAGTCGCAGCACTGGCCCGCCGCACCGCCGATGACGTCTTCATCCCGTTCACAATCGGGGGCGGCATCCGCTCGGTCGACGACGCTCAGGCCGTGCTCGACGCAGGCGCTGACAAGGTCAGTGTTAATTCGGCAGCATTGGCGAGGCCGGAACTGATCCGCGAGCTCGCCGAGCAGTTTGGAACGCAGTGCGTTGTCGTAGCGGTCGATGCCCGCTGCAGCGACGCAACTCTGAACAGCTGGGAGGCCGTCTCCGCTGGCGGCCGCAAGCCGACCGGCCGCGACGTCGTCGAGTGGGTTAAAGAGGCCGAAGAGTTGGGCGCGGGCGAATTGCTGCTCACGAGCATGGACCGCGACGGAACTAAAGACGGTTACGACCTCGAACTGCTTACCGCCGTGAGCGAGGCAGTAGGGATACCCGTGATCGCCTCCGGCGGTGCCGGAGAGCTCGAGCACCTAGCGGCTGCGCTAGAGGCTGGCGCAGACGCTGTGCTTTGCGCGTCGATCTTCCACTTCGGGCTCTTCAGCGTCGCTGACGTAAAGCGCTACCTGTCAGGTAGAGGGATCACCGTCCGGCCGATTGCCGACGAACGTACCGACTGATCACGCCTCCCTAGCGACGTCGTTGGAGCAAGACACGCTGCGCATCGGCGAGCGTGTGGCCCCTGCTGTGAAGCAATGCAGTCAGGTGGTAGAGCAGGTCGGCGGCTTCTTCGTCGACGCGCTGATCGCTCTCCTCGAGCACGGCACGGCCAACCTCTTCCGCCTCCTCGCGTACCTTCGCGGCGCTGAACTCCGGGTCGGCCAGGAGCTGGACGCTGTAGGAACCCTCAGGCTTGTTGACTGCGCGGTCAACCAAAACGCGCTCGATCGCCGGCAGCGCCTCATGCGCTGCTTCGCCCTCAAGCGCGCTTTCGAAGAAGCAGCTGCGCTCTCCTGTGTGGCAGGCCGGGCCGGCAGGGGTGACGATCGCCAGCAGCGCGTCGCGGTCGCAGTCGAGTCGCAGAGCAAGCAGCTTCTGCGTGTTGCCCGAGGTCGCGCCTTTATGCCAAAGCTCCTCGCGCGAACGGCTCCAGAGGTGGAGCTCGCCGCTACTTAGCGTGAGCGCCACCGCTTCAGCGTTGGCGTAAGCCAACATCAAAACTTCGCCGCTGGCCTCGTCCTGAACCACGACTGGGACTAGCCCGCGGTCGTCGTAAGCGATCTCGCTCAACGCTGACCCGTGAGTGGTGCGGCGCGCCTGCTGAGGCTGGAGGTCGCAGTAGAACCGCTCTCTGCGCACTTAAGCCTCGCGGCAGCGCGGCGACGGGCGCGTAGCCGTCGCTCGAGGGCTAGGTCGCAGACGGAGGCACCGCGCGCGTCTACTACGCCATATGACTCAAGTGTGGCAAAAGCGACAAGGCCGTCCAGGGCCGAAATGACGCAAGAGCGCTGTTGAGCGGGTGTGTGGGTTGTTTTTGTTGACCAGAACATATGTTCGCAAGCGTAAGAAGTGACCCGGACGGCTCGCAACAGCCGTCATCGAACCTAGCTGAGAGGTCGTAATCTACTGACTTTTTCCTGCACGGTTTCGTGCAGTCGGCGCGCCCCGTAGGATTCGCAGCGTGATCCGCCTCCGTGTAATTGCTCCAGCATCGCTTTCGGATGCCGCTGTGGCGCTAATGGTGGACTCGAAATCGGTTGCCAACGTTGTCGTTGTACGAAGCGCGGCGGTCGATCCCGTCGGCGACATGATCACCTGCGATGTCGCCCCTGAAGACGCTAGTTACATCGTCGGGGACCTGCGGCGGATGGGGCTGGAGGAGCTCGGGGCGATCGACATCGACGAGATTGATTCATCGATCTCTGCTGCTTCCAGGCTTGCCGAGAAGTCAGCGATCGGGCAGCAAGCGGATTCCGTCATTTGGGAGAACGTCTCGGCCCGGATAGACAACGAGGGTTTGCTCAGCGCTGGAATGGTTGCCCTCTTTGCCTTTTCCGGAGTGATCGCAGCGGTTGCGATTCTGATCGACTCGTCGCCAATCGTCGTCGGCGCGATGGCTCTCTGCCCCGACTTTGGGCCGATCGCGGCCTTCGCTGTCGGCGTTGTGCGCCGTGATCGACGTCGGGCGCGCGGCGGGCTCTTGGCACTGCTGGTCGGCTTCAGTGCCGGCATCGCTGCGGCGTTTGTCGCAGTAACAGTGCTCAGGGTGACCGGCGTCTCTCCGGAGTCGTTCAACACCTCCACCAATACGCTGGCGCAGACTATTGCGGCGCCGAACGTCTACTCGGTCGTCGTCGCGGCCTGTGCTGGCGCCGCCGGCATGTTATCCGTGACGCTCGGCAAGTCCGGCGCGTTGGTCGGCGTAGCGGTCTCGATAACGACAATCCCAGCTGCCGCCGACATTGGGCTCGCGCTGAGTTATGGCGACTGGGCGTCTGTCGAAGGAGCGGGCGGGCAGCTAGTGCTGAACATCGTCTCACTACTCGCTTCGGCGACGCTGATGCTCGCCTTCCAGCGCCGCCGCTTTGATCGCCGCGACCTCCGACGACGCCCGACTGGCTAGCCTTGGCAGCGTCCGTGCTCCTTCCAACCGAATGCCGATAACCATGGAAACTTTCGTAATCGACGGCGGCACACCATTGAGCGGCACTGTCGTCCCCGCCGGGAACAAGAACGGCGCGCTTCCAATACTTGCTGCGTCGGTGTTGACGAGCGAAGAGGTCGTGATCGCAAACGTGCCGCGGATCAGCGACGTTGACTCAATGCTGGCGCTGCTCGAAGGGATCGGCGTGGCCGTCAGTTGGACAGGCGCGAACGAGGTCACGCTCTGCGCAAAAGATGTCAGCGGCGAAGCCGAACTCGATCGCGACTGTGCCGAGCGGATTCGGGCTTCGTTCCTACTCGCCGGCCCGCTACTCGCGCGCTTCGGTAGAGCAGCGATGCCGCCTCCAGGAGGCGACGTGATCGGCCGCCGCAGGCTAGACCCTCATCTCGACGCTCTCGGTGCCCTTGGCGCGACGATGACCCACGGCCGCGACATCGTGCTCGAGGCGCCTGAGGGGGGCTTGCACGCGGCTCAGATCTTCATGGACGAGCCATCGGTGATGGCGACTGAGAACGCGCTACTCGCTGCGGTGCTCACGCCAGGTGAGACGCTGATCGGGAACGCCGCCAGCGAACCGCACGTTCAAGATCTTGCGCGGATGCTCTCAAAGATGGGCGCTGACATCCGCGGCATCGGCTCGAACGTGATGACCGTCAGCGGCAGTGATGAGCTCGGCGGCTGCACGCATTCGATCGGTCCCGACCACATCGAGATCGGTTCATTCATGGCGCTGGCAGGAGTGACCGGCGGTGAGATGCGGATCGTCAACACCGACCCACCCGACCTTCAGATGATTCGCCTCGTCTTCTCAAAGCTCGGGCTCCATACCGAGCTAGAGGGCGGCGACGTGCTCGTTCCAGGCGGTCAGAAGCTGGTTGCCGCACGCGACGTGGGCGAATACAAGTCCAAGATTCAAGATGGTCCGTGGCCCGCCTTCCCGGCCGACCTAACATCGATTGCCGTCGCGCTCGCAACTCAGTGCGAAGGCTCGGTCCTGATCCACGAGTGGATGTTTGAGAACCGCCTGATCTTCACCGACAAACTTGTGCTGATGGGTGCCGACATTACGCTCTGCGACCCGCACCGAGCAATCGTCAGCGGCCCAAGCCGACTGCGCGGCGAACGCGTCGACTCGCCGGACATCAGGGCCGGAATGGCGATGTTGATCGCCGCTCTTTGTGCTGACGGTCGCAGCGAGATCGGCAACGTGAGCCAAATTGACCGAGGCTACGAACGGATCGACGAGCGCCTGCGCGAGCTGGGTGCGAAGATCGAGCGACGCGGCGGCAGCGAAGCGGTCTAGGTGGGCCGCTCTACTTCGCTGCGGTTGGCGCCGAGTTAGCCTTCCCGACGCTCTTTGTCTCGTAGGCAAACATGCTCGTCATGCCCAT
>JBIHZY010000005.1:0-23527 GCA_044240185.1 Solirubrobacteraceae bacterium | reverse complement strand
TCCATGTAGCGGGCCAGGATCGCCGCGCCGCCGCGAAGCTCGGTCACGCCAGCGGTCGGAGCAGTTGCAGCGCTTCCGTTGCCGCCGGAGCTGGCGGCCAGTACGTCGGCCTTCGTCACTCGGCCGCCGGCGCCGCTGCCGCTAACGGAACTGAGCGCGACGCCTTCGGCGGCAGCCACGCGGGCCGCGACCGGCGAGGCGCGGACGCCCTCAGGAACGGCCGAGGGGCTCGCGCTGCCGTTGCTGGAGGCAGGCTTGTCGTCGCCAGCAGGCTTCTTGGCCACGCGAGCGCCCAGCTCCATCCGCGCGATCAGCTGGCCAACAGCGATCGTCGCCCCAGACTCAGCGAGTAGTTCGGTGATCTTGCCGCTGGCCGGCGCCGGAAGCTCGACATCGACCTTGTCGGTTGAGAACTCGACGATCGTCTGGCCCTCATCGACGCTGTCGCCAGGCTTCACGAGCCATTCCAGAAGCGTTCCTTCGCTGACCGATTCACCGGCTGAAGGAGCGACGATGTCGATGATTTCGGCCGCGACGTCAGCGTCAGTGGGCTCTGGTGCTGGCGGAGCGCCGTTCGAGGCGGCCACTTCGCCAGCCTGAATTTCGGCCAGAAGCGCGCCTATTTCGACCGTCTCGCCTGCCTCAGCATGAATCTTCAGCAGTATGCCGGCGGCTGGGGAGGGGATCTCCGCGTCAACCTTGTCGGTTGAGATCTCGACCAGCGTTTCGCCAACTTCGACCTCGTCACCCTCCGCCTTCAGCCACTCAAGAACGGTGCCTTCATTCACCGACTCGCCCATCGCCGGGAGTGTCACCTGGACTGTTGTCGAAACCGCCATCTATCGATCTTCAGCTGATGCTAGCGGCCGCCGGGGCCGGTGCCGTGTGCCGCAACGCCAGCTTCAGGCTGAAGCTCGCCGCTGCTGCCCTCGCTGGCTTCCCGCTCTCGCCCCTCGCGGAAGAATTCGTAGCTGCCGAAGAAGGGTGCGATACCTCCGAGCACGGCTACTGCGGTCGCCGTGCGTAGCGGGATAACGCGGGCCCGCAGCGCGAGCAGAACCAGCAGCACCATCAGGATCCAGCCGATTCCATGGACGAAACCGAAGATCGATGTCGCGATCGCGAGGCCCGGAACGAGCCAGACGATCAGCAGGCAGACGTAGACGCCGGAGTGTGCGAACGAGAGTTTCTTCAGCGTGCTGCGCGAGAGGCTTGGCCCGCGCTGCTTCGGCGACGGCGCTGCGCTGCTCACCGCGGCACCTGGCTAAGCAGGGTTGCCATCCGCCGTAGCGGTTCATCGGCCTCTTCGGGCCAATCTTCGATCTTCGCGGGCCACCAAGCATGCTCGTCGTGTTCGTCGTCGGGGGTAACAGCGACGCCCTCGGCAAGCCAAGCCTGGCCGACGAACATCACCATCGCGTTTGGCAGCATCACCAGCGCCTCGCCGCGAAGCTCGGCGGCGCTAACCGACCACTCCTCTTCTAACTCCCGTGCCAGCGTCTCGACCGGGCTCTCGCCAAAGTCGACCGCCCCACCGGCGCCTAGCGCCCAGCGCCCCGGCCACGACGCGACCCACGCCGCCCGCCTGCCTGCCAGCCAGCGGCCCTCAAAGTCGCGCACGGCGCAGAGCGCCGCCACCGAGTTAACTGCGTCAGCTTCGTTTAGTCGCAGCGACCAGCGCGACGGTTGCAGGTTGATCGTGAGTTGGCCGTTGTCGCCAAGCTCGTGGCTGATGAAGCGAGCGCCGAGCCCGTCGTGGCTCGGCGAGCCGCGCTCAGCCAGCGCAGCGACCGCGGCGTCGGCATCGGCGGTCATCTGTGGCGAAGGCTCAAACATCTCTTCCGCCCAGCGCGCAGTCACCTGGTCAGGTGACCAGGGCCCGCGAGCGAGTATTCCGGGAGCCATCGACACTCTGCTCAGAGTACGGTCTCAGGCGTGAGCAAGCGCACGCGCAGCCGTTGGGGGTGGGGTTTCGAGGATGCCGCGATCGGCGCCGCCGAGGTGGCGGCGGCCGCGCCCGGGATAGAGCCGCTCTTTGGTTTCGCGCCGCAGGAGCTTGAAACCGCGGTGCCGTTTGAGAGCGTTGAGCTGCCCAAGCCAGCGATCGAGCCCCCGCCGGGCGCGCTTTCGGCGCTCTGTTCGCAGAGCAAAGAGGAGCGCGCCGAGCACAGCTACGGATCCTCCTACCTCGACACAATTCGAGCCTTCCGCGGCCTCTATGAGCATGTTCCAGATCTCGTTGCGCGGCCGCAGAACGAGCAGCAGGTCGAGCAGCTGCTCGAATGGGCGAGCGCCTCGAACGTTGCCGTGATCCCCTATGGCGGTGGAACCAGTGTCGTGGGCGGCGTCGAGCCAAAGGTTCCAGCGAGTTTCACCGGAACCTGCTCGCTCGACCTTGGGCTGCTTGACCAGCTGCTCGAAGTTGATCCGATTTCGCGCTCGGCTCTGATCGGCGCCGGGGCAAGTGGGCCGCGGCTCGAAGAGCAGCTCGGCGAGCACGGCTTGACGATGCGCTTCTACCCGCAGTCGTTCGAGTGCTCGACGCTCGGTGGCTGGGTCGCAACCCGCGCCGGTGGCCACTTCGCAACGCGCCTTACCCACATCGACGACGTTGTTGAGTCGGTCCGCGCGATCACGCCGAGAGGGCTCTGGCAGTCGCGGCGGCTGCCGGGATCCGGCGCTGGCCCTAGCCCTGATCGGATGCTGCTCGGCTCGGAAGGAACGCTCGGCGTGATCACCGAGGCCTGGGTTCGTGTTCAGCCGCGGCCTCAGCATCGCGCCTCGCGCGCCGTTCGCTTTGGCGATTTCCTAACCGGCGCCGAGGCCGCTAGGGAGATAGTTCAGAGCGGGCTCGATCCAGCAAACTGCCGCCTGCTTGATCAGCTAGAGGCTCAGCAGACCGGCGCCGGCGATGGCACCCACTCAGTGCTGGTGGTTGGCTTTGAATCGACCGACGCTGCTGTCGACCATGACCTCGAGCGGGCGCTGGAGATTGCCGCCAGCCACGGCGGCGAGTGGGATGCACCGAGCGGGTCGCGCCCAGCGGCAGAGGGCAACTGGCGCGAGGCCTTCATCAAGATGCCTTACATCCGCGACATGCTCGTCCAGCTGGGGATTCTCGCCGACACCTTTGAGACGGCGATCACTTGGGATCGCTTCCCCTCATTCCATGAAGCGGTCGTCGGTGCCACGCGTGAAGCGCTCGGCGAACCGTGCCGCGTTAGCTGCCGCTTCACGCACCTCTACCCCGACGGCCCGGCGCCCTACTACACGGTTCTAGCCCCGGCCCGCCGCGGAGATGAGGTCGCGCAGTGGCACGAGATGAAGCAGGCCGCAGGCGACGCGATCATCGCCGCGGGAGGAACGATCACCCATCACCATGCCGTCGGGCGCGACCATCGCCCTTGGTATGACGAGCAGCGGCCGGACCTATTTGCCGCGGCGATTGGCGCAGCAAAGCGCGAGATAGACCCAGCCGGGATCCTCAATCCCGGCGTGCTGCTTGACTAAGGCGCAGCAAACTCCGATCGAAATGACCGACTCAACGCCAAAGCCATCGACGCGGCCCGTGATCACCTTCGTGATCGTTTCGATCGGGCTCTTCATGGTCACGCTCGACAATCTCGTCGTCTCAACCGCGCTGCCGGTGATCCGCGTTGATTTGAATGCGCCGCTCGAGTCGCTGGAGTGGATGGTTAATGCCTACACGCTCAGCTTCGCCGTCTTTCTGCTGACCGGCGCCGCGCTCGGCGACCGCTTTGGCCGGCGCAAGATGTTTACGGTTGGCTTGTTGATTTTTTCAGTCGCCTCCGCTGCCGCCGCGCTGGCTCCTAACGCCGACGCGCTCGTGATCGCCCGTGCGATTCAGGGCCTTGGTGCAGCGCTCGTAACACCGCTCTCGCTGACGCTGCTCTCGGAGGCTGTGCCGGAAGGAAAGCGCGGCCTTGCGATCGGCGCTTGGTCGGGCGTGTCGGGCCTTGGCGTCGCGATGGGGCCGGTGATCGGCGGCGCGATCACGGAAGGTATTTCGTGGCAGTGGATCTTCTGGGTCAACGTGCCGATCGGGCTTGTGATCGCTCCTCTGGCGGCCTGGAAGTTGATCGAGAGTTATGGCCCGGACCGCGGCCTCGATCCGCGCGGGCTGGTTCTCGCCGTCGTCGCCCTCTTCCCGCTGACCTTCGGTGTCGTGCGCTCCAGCGCGCTTGGTTGGGGCAGCTCGACGGTTTGGATCTCGATCGGCTTTGGCCTTGTGATGCTGTTCTTCTTCCTGTTGCATGAGGGTCGCACGAAGGAGCCGATGTTGCCGCTGCGCTTCTTCCGCAGCCGCGCCTTCTCGGCCACCAACGCAGTCTCATTCGTGATGTTCTTCGGCATCTTCGGCTCGATCTTCTTCCTCTCCCAGTTCTTCATCACAGTGCAGGGCTACACGCCGCTCGAGGCGGGAATAAGAATCCTGCCTTGGACGGCGATGCCGATCTTTGTCGCGCCGATCGCCGGCCTGCTTTCAGATCGAATCGGCGCGCGGCCGCTGATGGTTTCGGGGCTTGCCTTGCAGGCCTTCGCGATCGCTTGGATCGCAAAGATCTCGGAGGTCGACACCGCCTACATCGAGTTGGTCCCTGCCTTCATCGCCGGCGGCGCCGGGATGGCGCTCGTCTTCGCGCCTTCGGCCAATGCTGTCCTCTCCTCAGTGCGCCCAATCGAGGCTGGCAAGGCATCCGGCGCGACCAACGCAATCCGCGAGCTTGGCGGCGTTGCTGGCGTAGCCGTGCTGGCCTCGGTTTTCGCTGCCGCCGGCGGTTACGCCTCGCCGCAGGATTTCGTTGACGGCGTGCGCGCCGCGCTGCCGGTCGGCGCAGCGGTTCTGCTTGCCGGCGCCTTGATCGCGCTGTTGATTCCGCGGCAGGGCGCGCCGGGGACTACCGGCGCGCCCAGAACCGACGCACCGCCCGAGGGCGCCTCGGTACCCTCAGCTGCGTGAGCAAGTTTGAAGGAAAGAATCTCGGCGCGATCCGAGAGGCGCTCGATCAGCACAACGCCAGCTGCCCGGTTCCTGGCAACGCGATCCTGCTCAACCCCGTTGATCACCAGCTAATCGGTTGGGACGAGCTGTGGGGCCTGCCGGTCATCTCCGATGACCGCGTGCCTACCAAGCGCGTGCGGATTCAGTGCGACGGCTCAGCCTTTGGAATCGAAGACGAGGTTGCTGACGCGGTCGCGCGCGAGCAGCCGGTCGAAGTACCGGTAGTCGTGCCGGTCGGGCCCGGCGAAGACGACATGCCGCAGTTCGACGAGCGCGACCTGCCGCAGGCCTAGGGCCAGCGACAGGTCTCTCGCGTCGTAGCGCTACTAGACGGCAGGCGGTGGTGGAGCAACCGAACCGGATGAGTTCGGGCCGTACTTGTTGTCGCCCTCATCGCTGCCAGACAGCGTGAAGACGAGGATCACGATCAGCCCGATCAGTGGCAGCAGCTGAATCCAGTACCACCAGCCGGTCCTGTCGGTGTCGTGCAGGCGCCTGATTAGCACGGCAATCGACGGCAGAATCACCACGATCACAGCGATGATGTAGAGGAACCCAGTCCCGATGATCTGATCGATGATCGCGGCAGCGAAAATGATCAGAATTTGGGCTAGATAAAACCACCAGAACTCAGCTCGCGATGCGCGCCCTTCCCAGACGACAGACTTCTTAAAACAAGTCGATACTGCTTCTCCGAACCCCATGTTGGTAATCCCCCTCTTTGGTTGTAAACGCGATCGTAAACTCTGCTTCGGCAGATTACGACGGCACGACGGCAAGCTGGCGCTTGAAGGCGCGCTCGAAAAGTTCGCCTTCGCGGGAGACAGCCCAGCGCGGCACCTCGGCCGGGCCGTCGGCAACAAGTTCGAGCGTCACGCTCTTGCCGTTAACTGAGGCGCGAGCCTCCTTGACCAGCTGATCGCGGCTGCGCTCTAGGTCTTCGGCTAGACGAAGCAATACGGCGCAGCGGTCGAGCAGCTCGGCGTCGCCTTCTTTCATCAGTCCGGCGAATGGCCCAAGGCTCGGCATTCCCTTGCGGTGGTAGCGGATGATCTGGCCGATCAGCGCCACTTCGCGCGGAGTGAAGCCGGGCAGGCCGGCGTTGAGGACGAGGTAGCGCGAATGTTTGTGGTGGTCGTCGTAGTCAACAGCGACGCCGATGTCGTGGAGCAGGCAGGCGGCGGTTAGAAGCTCGCGCTCGTCGCCATCGCCTCCGTGCAATCCGGCCTCAGCGAGCTGATCAAAGAGCCCGAGAGCGAGCGCCGCCACGTGGCGCGTGTGCGCAGCGTGTGGGTCGTACTGGGCGGCAAGGTTGAGCACGCTGGCGCGGCGAACGTCGTCGAGCAACGGCTGCTCGCGTTCGGCCAGCAGCCGCTCGAAGAAGATTCCTTCGCGCAGCCCTGCCTCCGTCACCTCGATCGCTTTGAAGCCGCCGGCTTCGAGCACTTCAGCGACGACAATCGCGCCGGCAAGGATGATGTCGCCACGAGCCGGTTTGATCCCGGCGACGAAGCCGCGGTCGGCCGGATCCATCTCAGCAAGCCGTTCGATCAGATCATCGAGCTGTCCGCGCTTAATCTTGAAGCCTTGGACGCCAAACTCGGCGATTCCTTCAGCACGTTGAACCGCCGCCGCGAGGTTGCGCACCGTGCCGCCGATGCCGATGATCCGTGGCCCGCCGGCGCCGAGCCAGCTCGCGGCCTCCAACTCGGCTGCGATGTGGGAGCGCAGTTTGGCGATCGATTTTTCCCCGGCCGGCTCGTCGCTCGGCAGGAAGCGTTCGGTCATCCGCACGGCACCGAGCGGCCACGAAGCGAGCGTTGCGGCGGCGCGCCCCTCAACTTCGATCAGCTGCAGCGAGCCGCCGCCAAGGTCGAGCACGGCGCCGCTCTCTAGGTCGGTCGAGTTGATCGCTGCGAGGTAGCCGTAATGGGCTTCCTCCTCGGGCGAGAGAACGCGAATCGTTAGCCCCAGCTCATCGCGCGCGCTTGCAAGCACGACTTCGGCGTTCGGCGCGTCGCGGATCGCGCTCGTCGCGACAGCCTCTATCTCCTCCGGCGGCAATCCCGACGCGGCGCAGAACTGCGCGAAGACGTCGATCGTTGCCAGCGCGCGATCGAGCCCCTGCTCGGTCAGCTCACCGGTCTTGCCGCCCCCAGCGAGGATCCTCACGGGCTCATAGATCTCATCGGTTCGCTTCCACCAAGCGCCGAGCGGCGGCTCGGGATCATCGGCGCGCCAGAACGAACTCAGCCGCCGTTCGCGCGAGGCTGCTCCGGAGTGGGCTTCGAAGACGACGAGGCGGAACGAGTTCGACCCGAGGTCGATCACCGCCAGCCGTGAGTCGCCCTCAGTCGTCACGCTCAATCAGCTCAATTCGGTAGCCGTCCGGGTCGCGCACGAAACAGAGCCGCGAGCCGCCTTCGCGGACCGAGTAGGGCGGCCGCTCCGGCTCAATCCCCTGCTCGGCCAGGCGCGCCAGCGTCTCATCAAGGTTGCCGGCCGCGATCGCGATGTGGTTGTAGCCGGTCCCGAGCTCATACGAGTCAACGCCAAAGTTGTAAGTCAACTCAAGCCTCGGCATATCGCCATCACCGGGGATGTTCATGAAGACGTTGATCGCCTCGTCGCCGATCGGCATCCGCCCAACCTCTTCAAAACCGAGCGCGTTGTAGAAGGCGACCGACCTGTCGATCTCGCCGATCCGATAACAGGTGTGGAGCCACGTCGCCATCTGCGTAGCGTAGCCTGCGCGCATGATCATTGAATCCTCAGAGCTACCCGACTTCCTGACCAACACCTATCTCGTCGGCGAGCCCGGCGGAGCGGCATTCTTCGTTGACGCCGGCGGCCCGGTTGCGCCGCTGATCGAGGCCGCGGCGCGCCACGAGATGACGCCCACGCACGTGCTGCTGACCCACCACCACTACGACCACGTCTGCGATCTTGAAGCGCTGCTTGAGGCCTACCCGGGGATCGAGGTTCTGATCCACCCGGCAGAGCGCGCCGAGGTGTCGGCCGCGACCGGCGACCTAATCCCGGGAGACCCACTCAGCGTCGGGCCGATCGAGATCACCGTGCTGCACACGCCAGGCCACACGGCCGGGATGTGCTCGTTGCTCGTCGAGGACCATCTCTTCACCGGCGACACGCTCTTCAAAGGCTCGGTCGGAGGCGTTCGTGCCCCCGGTTCGACCAGCTACGCCGATCTCCACAGCTCGATCATGGAGACGCTGATGACGCTGCCGCCAGAGACGATCGTCAACCCCGGCCATTCGGCGGCAACGACGATCGGTGAGGAGTGGGAAGGGAACGGCTTCATCCGCATCTGGCGTGGCCTTGACGAAGAGGGCAGCGAAGAATGCCTCGCGATGGGCGAACCGGCGACGTTGATCCTGCTCGGGGACGACTATGACGGCGGCCACAAAGCCTGGGTTCGCTGGCCCGATGGCCGTGACGACCTCGTTCCTGGCTCGCAGATCGCCGACGTCGCTTAGCGGCGCAGGCGCATCGCCGGAACGAGCCAAGCGGCCTCTGCCGTGATCTGCCACGACATCTTTGACGTGCCCGCGACGCGGTCGCGGAAGACGATCGGAACTTCGACGACTTTGAAGCCGCGCCCGATCGCGCGGTAGGTCAGTTCGATCTGGAAGGCGTAGCCGCGCGCAGTCACCGATGGCAGGTCGATCGAGCGCAGCACTTCGGCTCGGAAGCACTTGAAGCCTCCGGTCAGGTCGTTGACCGGCAGGCCCAGGATGAGCCGCGCGTAGAGCGAGCCACCACGGCTTATCACGCGGCGGCTGGCGCTCCAGTTCTCGATCCCACCTCCTGGCACGTAACGCGAACCGAGCGCCAGATCGGCGCCGCCGTCGCGAACGGCGCTCAGCAGCCGAGCGAGGTCGGCTGGGCTATGCGAGAAGTCGCTGTCCATCTCCATCACGAAGCCGGCGCCGCTACTTAGGGCGTGCTCAAAGCCGGCAAGATAGGCCGGCCCGAGCCCTTCGCGACTGGTGCGGTGGAGCACCTCAACTTCGCTGCGCTCAGCGGCGAGTCGGTCGCCAATCTGGCCGGTGCCGTCGGGTGAGGCGTCGTCAACGATCAGGATCCGAAAGCCGGCCGGCGACGCGGCCGCGAGCGTCTCAGCCGACGCGTTGACGATCGCTTCGATGTTCTCGGCTTCGTTGAAGGTAGGCAGGATTAGCCAAGGAAGTTCGGTCATCGGCAAGAGCGAGGGTAGATCAACGGTTCAGCTGAGCAGTCGCGTTAGCAGCTGTTCGTTAACAATTCTTTGAACCGCTGCCGGGCTGTAAGGCTCCAACAGTTCGCCTGCTCTGACGAAATAGTCCGGCCTGGGATTGTCGAGCGCGGTGCGGATCGCGCTAGCGAGGTCGTCGCCGACAAGGCGCGCGTCAAGCTCGCGCGCCAGCGCTAGCGCCGCGTAACCGCCGAGCGCCTCGGTCGTCACTAGCTGGCAGCCGTCGGCGAGCGCCTCAAGCTGGGCGATCCCGTAATCCTCGCGGCGTGGGGCGCAGAGGAAGAGCTTCGAGCGACCGAGCAGATCGCGATATTGCTCAGGGTCGAGCTTGCCGACAAGTTCAACGCCATCGTCAGGATTGGGCACGCGGCTGGCGTCGAGCCCGGCTACGACAAGTCGCTCATCGCCGCGCCGCGCCTGCGCCCAGGCAGCGAGCACTCGCCCGAGGCCCTTCTTCTCTGGGTCCGACGCGTAGGTAATCGCTGCGATCTCACGCTCGGCTGGCGGCCGCGCCGCTGCGCTCGCTGCGACCGGGATTGGGACGACGACGGCATCGGCGCCGGCGGCCGGTGAGGCAGCTAATGCGGCCGCAGAGGTTGGGATCAGTAGCGGCGCTTCAGCCAGCCTGCGCCGTTCCAGTGGCCTTTGCCAGATGCCGTCATGGCCGGGGCGGTTCTCGGCCGAGCTGGCATCGAAGCGGATCGCCCCTGGCCGCGGCCAGAGCAGCGCCGCCGTTACTGACGAGTAGACGACCGCGCGCGGCTGCTGCGCGGCGAGCGCGCTGCGCGCTGCGGCGGCGCTGGCGCGGGCCCAGAGCAGGTCGGTCAGGGCCAGCGTGCGGACCTGCCGCTGCGGCTCGGCGCGCGCAACCTCGACCGTCGCTCCGCCGCTGCGCAGCAGCTCTGCGAAAGCCTCGTCGGAGGCGCGCAGCCCAGTCGTTGAGCCGAGCGAGACGAGCAGTACGTCGGGCGCGCTCACCTCGCCTGCCATTGTTCGGGGCCGTTGTCGCGCCGCAGCCCGGGCGTGCGGACCAGCTTGATCGGCTTGATCGGCGAGCCGCTGGTAACGAAGAAGGTCACGCCGTCACGTTCCTCGATCGCCGTCACTGCGCGGTCCTGATGGCGCCAGGAGAGCGACCAGATCACCATGAAGCCGGTCGCGATCGCCGCCACCTGCGGCAGAAAGAAGGAGAAGATCGCCGAGACGAGCGCCGCCAGCAGCAGTGGCCAGAGGCGGCTTAGAAGCATCCGGCCAATGTTCTGCTCCGGCAGCATCGTCGTGCTCTGCGCATCGCGCAGCGCACGGGAGATCGAGGGGCTGGCCTCTAGCCGCCGCCCCAGCCAGGCGCCGATCAGCGCCGCGACGACCCACCAGCCGGCGGCGATCAGCACCAGCAGGCTGTCGTCAATCGCATTTGACTGCACGACCGTAACCACCGCCAGCGCCGTCGCTGAAGCTGCGCTGAGCAGAACCGTCGTCTTGAGCAGATCGACGTAACGCATCGCTAGTCCGCCAGCGCCGCGAGTAGCGAGGCGACGCCTTCGGTTCCATCGACCAGCAGGTCGGCCTCGGCCAGCAGTTCGCTTGGGGTCTGTTCGGAGCGGACGCCAACGCAAAGAATCTCTCTCAGTCGTCCTTCGTGCTGGAGCGCGCGCAGAGCGCGGAAGGCATCGATGTCGGTGCGGTCGTCGCCTACGTAGAGCGCGTTATCAATGTCGACCTCGCCCAGTAGCGCGTGAATAGCGTCGCCTTTATTACTCGTGACCGGCGCGCGCAGCTCGATCACGCTGCGACCACGGTGGATCAGCAGGCCCTGACTTTTTGCCTGCTCGGCGATCTGTTCCGCGACGGCCTCGGCTGCGACTTCGTCTTCCAGCCCGCGCCAATGCAGCGCAACGATCGGGCCTTTGTCCTCGATTCGCAGACCGCTCGCCTCACGCAGCTCAACAGCGGCCCCGTGCGCTGCGGCGTGGACGCGGTCGGTCCAGGCCTCGGCCTCAGCGTTGACGATCGATTCCTGTGCACCGCGCGGGAGCAGTTCGAGGCCGTGGTTGCCGGAGTAGGGGATTGGCCCGATCCCAACAATTCGCCGTGCCTCTTTCGCTTGGCGACCGCTGACACAGCCGACGAGGCCGTAGATCGCTTGGCATTCGATCAGCAGTCGGCGCGTCGGTTCGGGGACGCTCGAGGCCTGCGGGTCGCGCACAATCGGCGCCAACGTGCCGTCTACATCAAATAGCAGTGCCGTCCGCAAAGGGTCAGCGCTCAGCGGCGCAATCGCGCTGGCAAGTGAGGAAGCAGGCACCATCGAACCTATTATGAACGGGTGGCCTCACCGCGCATCTCCCAGATGGCAATTCTTGGCCTCACTATGGGGATCTTCAGCGGCCTCTTTGGCGTCGGCGGCGGCATCGTGCTGGTGCCGCTGCTCGTCCTCTGGATTGGTTTCGACGAACGCCGGGCGGCCGCGACATCGCTGCTGGCGATCGTAATTGCTGCCGGCGCCGGCGCCGCAACTCAGCTCGCCTACGGCAATGTCGACCTGGTCGCAGCAGCAACAGTCGGAATTCCGGCTGTTGGCGGCGTGCTGATCGGCACTTGGCTGCAGCAACGAATTCCTGTTGCGACAGTGCAGCTGCTGTTCTCGGGCCTGCTCGTAATCGTCGCCGCGATGGTCGTGCTCCAATGATTGCGCTGGCGATCATCATCGGCGTTGGAGCTGGCGTCCTCTCAGGACTGTTCGGAGTTGGCGGCGGGATTCTGCTGGTACCCGCGCTGGCGCTCGTCGTTGGCCTCGATCACGTAGATGCTGAGGCGACCTCGCTGCTGGCAATCATTCCGGTCGCCGCAGTTGGCGCTTGGCGCCAGAGGAGCTACGGGAACCTCGACGTTCGCTCGGGACTGACGATCGGTGCGTTCGCGGCCGTTGCCGCCGTCGTTGGCGTGGCGCTCGTCAACGTGCTGCCAGTTGAACTCGTCCGTTACGCCTTCGCAGCGCTAATGCTCTACGTCGCCTGGCGGATGGCGGCATCGGCAATCGCGCAGCTCCGCGCCGAGCCTGATCCCACCGCCGCTGACGGCAAATAAGTACTTGAAACGGGTATTCGCTGGTGCGCAATCGGCTACCGTTGAGTTGTGCCACCAATGATCTGGGAAGAGCGGCCGGATGGGCTTCGCGCCCCGGCGATGATCTGCGCCTTCGGCGGCTGGAACGATGCCGCTGAGGCGGCCACTGCTGCGGTCAGCTTTCTTGCCTCCTCGCTTGACGCATACCGCTTCGCTCACATCGACCCTGAAGAGTTCTACGACTTCCAAGCGACGCGCCCACAGATCAGTCTCGTCGATGGTGAAGCGCGCGAGATCAGCTGGCCGATGGTTGAAATCTGGGCGGCGAAGGCTCCGCGCGCACCTCGCGATCTGATCCTGTTGACTGGCCCTGAGCCGTCGATGCGTTGGAACACGCTCTGCGAAAGCGTCGTTGACCTCGCCGAGGCGATGAACGTGCAGATGGCCGTCTCACTCGGCGCGCTGCTGGCCGACGTTCCGCACACGCGGCCGGTGCCGATGGTCGGAGTGACGAGCGACGAAGAGCTGGCCGAGCGGGTCGGGCTTTCGCCAACAACTTATGAAGGGCCGACCGGCATCACCGGCGTACTGCACAGCGCCTTTCAGCAGTCGGGGATTCCTTCCGCCAGCCTCTGGGCCAGCGTTCCCCACTACGTAGCCGCTGCCCCTAACCCGAAGGCTTCGCTGGCGCTGGTGCGAAAGCTTGAGTCGCTGGTTGGAATCAGCTTCGACGCAACTGAGCTTGAGCGCGCCGCCTCCGACTATGAACGCCGCGTCAGCAGCGCCGTCGCCGGCGATGATGATGTGCGCCAGTTCGTCGAGCGGCTCGAGCAGGCAAGCGACGCCGAGGCGCCCGAGGTTGAGGGTGGGGAAGTGCCGTCAGGCGATGTGCTGGCGCGCGAGTTCCAGCGCTTCCTCAATCAGCGCGGCGACGACGCTTAGAGCTCTGCCGCCGGGCAGGCGATTCTGAAGTCGCAGTAGCCGCAGGCCGTCACGCTCGGCGTCGGCTCAAAGCCTTGGCCAGCGATCGCAGCGGCAACCTCGTTGACGGTTTCGGCGATCCAGTCGCGGTCGATATCGGCTGCGGGGACGGGAATCTTTTCGTCGTCGAGGACGTAGTGGTAACTCTGTAGCTCGGATTCCACCTGCCAAGCCTCACGCGCTGCGACGGCGTAGAGCGAGAGTTGAATGTCTTCTTGAAGTTCTGCTGCTGTGCGCGGCTTGCCGGTCTTGTAATCGATCAGCTCGTAGCCACCGCCTGGCAGCAGGTCGACGCGGTCGACGCGGCCGCGCAGTGTGTGTTCGCCGAGCTTGAACTGGAACGACTTCTCGAACCAGACCGGGCGGCTCTCTTCCTTCGCTGTGCGCTGCTGGTAGAGCCGTAGTGCTTGCTCGGCCTTGGCGTGTAGCTGGAGCTCCTGATCGCTGTCGCCGAAGCCCCCACGCCGCCAGCCCTCCTCAAGCAGCGCGAGAAGTTCATCAACTGTTCGACCGTCCGACTGGTGATAGCGCTCCAGCACTTGGTGGAAGAGAATCCCGAAACGCTGGTTCATCGTCGGTTCCTGCGGAATTCTGAAGACGCGCGCGAACTTGTAGCGCAGCGGGCAGGCGCGGTAGGTCTCGATGTCGGAGGCACTGAGCACGAGCCCTTCGCCGCGCCGGGGTAGGAAGGCTTCGAGTGAAGGCTCCCCGCGGCGCGCCGTTGCAGCGCTGCGCGCGCGAGCGTCGTGCTCGGCGCTGAGGATCAGCTCGTCGAGCGGGCTGCTCTCAAGCGCTTCTCGCTGCGTTGCCGTCGCCGACTGCAGTAGCACGGCATTGGCCTGCGCAAGAGCGCTTTCGACATCCTGATCGGCCGGTCGACCGATCACGGCCGCCAGCTTTGCAAGTTCTAGGTAGCGGACTACGCCGAGCGTTAGGTCGAGGTCGTTGTCGAGCCGCAATTCGGCGAAGGTGCCGGCTACGCGCGGGAGGTCGCCGAGTAGCTCATCGCGCAGCTCGTTGAATGCGCCGTGCAGAGCTTCGTCGGGGCCGAACAGCTCTTCGCTGCGCTCTTCCCACTGCGCCCCGGCCGCCGCCAAGGCCGCTTCGGCCAGCTGTGACGGAGGCTGCAGCTCACCACGGTCGCCATGCTCGCTGTAGCTCAGCGTTACCGACTCAGCGGCCCGCGTGATCGCGACGTAGCTGAGCTTTCGCAGCTCATCGTCGACGCTGCGCCGTCGCTCGATTGCGGCGAGGAATAGGTGGTCGAAACTAAGCCCTCGCGTCGAGCCAATCTCAACGACCGCAACCTTTCCGGCTGGAAGCTGCTCGGCACCCACGCCCTGATCGCTCTCGCGCAGCCCTGCGTCGGCAACGGCGACGACATACTCGGCGAACTCGCGGCCGCTCGCTTGGGGCGAACGCTCAGCGAAGCGGCCGGCCAGCGCTTCAAAGCGCGCGAGGCAGCGCAGCCCTTCAACAACGTCGGCCTGGGCGGCGAAGAGCTGTTGGCGGCGCAGGCCAAGGCGGTCGATCAGGCGGTGGACGAAACGGTCGGGTCGCAGTTCGTCGAGCGCGCCGGCGGCCTGGCGCTGAAGCTTGAGGAAGGCAACGATCCGCTCGCGCGCCTCGGGCGGGATCTGCGGCGACTCGGTCGCTGCGTTGAGCGCGCTAACCATGTCGAGTTTGCGCCTGCGCGCGATCTGCACGCAGCGGGCGAGGTCGACGGCGCGCAGTTCGATCGGTGCTCTCGCCAGCGCGCGAACGGTTGCGCTGGCGTCGCCGGGGCTTGTTAATAACCGCAGCCAGGCGAGCACGTCTTTGACTTCGCCGCGGCTGAAGAGCTGGTCGCTGGCCCCTAGCTGGTGCGGTACGGCGCGCTCGTCAAGCGCGGCGGCAATCGCGCGACCGTCGCTGCGTAGAGAGCCGACCAGCACAGCGATTGATTCCGCTTTGCTGCCAGCTTGGATTAGGTGCTCGATCTCGCTCGCGATCGCCTGCGCCTGCGCTCGCTCACTGGCGCAGCGCCAGCCACGGACGCTGCCGCCAGGCTCGCCGGTCAGCGGCGGGCTGAGTCGCTGCTCGAGCACCGACTGGCCAGCTAGAACGATCTGCTGACGGCAGCGCAGCGATCGCGTTAGTTCGATCCGTTCGCCCTCGCTCTGAGCTGAGATCGCAGCGAGGTTCGCGTCGCCGCCGGTGATCTCGTTGGCTGGAGCAGAGTCGGGGTCGGCCACCGCCGTCACGCCATCGAGCTGGGCGGCGACCGCCAGCATCAGCGTCAATCCCGCGACCGAGAGGCTCTGCGCATCGTCGATCAGAAGTTGGCTGTAGCGAGCGCTGAAGCGTTCCTGCACATCCGGGCGCTTCAGCAGGCTCAGAGCGCCGAAGATCAGGTCGCCCTCGTCTATCGCCCCCTCGCCAGCGAGCATCGCCTCATGGCTGGCGTAAAGGGCGGCGAATTCGCGCTTCAGGGCGGCGCCCGAGCCCTCAGCCTTCTGCGCCCGCTGCGCGCACTCTTCGGCGCTGATCAACGCCGCCTTCTGCGCATCAATCTGGATGATCAAGGAGGCCAGCAGCTTGATCGGCCGGCCAGCGAAGTCGTGCTCGCGCAGCTCAAGTTCGTCGACTCGTTCGATCAGCATTGCCAGCCGGTCTGCGCCGCTGAGCGTTGCGACGAAGGGATCAAGGCCGCTCTCTGGCATCTCGTCGCGCAAGAGCCGCGCAGCGAAGCCGCTGACGTCGGAGATCGGAAGCTCTGAGAAACCACGCGATAGCCGCTGCTCGACGAGGCTACGTAGGCGATCGCCGGCCGCCGCCGAGGCGCTGATCGCAACGATCGCCTCCGGTTCAAGGCCGCGCTCGGCGACGAGGAAACCGAAGCGCGCTGCAAGCGACGTCGTCTTGCCGCTGCCGGCGCCGCCCGCAACAACCAGAGCCTTGCCTGCGAACTGAGCGATCCGCTGCTGCTCGTCGGTCAGCTGAAGGGGGCTTTCGGGCACGCCCTTAGGATAAGAGCAAGATGGCTCCTTCGTCAGCGATTCTCAGCTTTGACTGGCTCGAACTTTCCGCTCGCTGCGCGGCCTCTCTTGGCGATCTGCTGGCGGCGACGTCGCTGCGCGACGATCGCGTGATCGAGACCGGCACGGTCGGCGCTGGCGGCGACCACACCTTGCTGATCGATCAGCAGGCCGAGGAGATCGTCTTTGCCGAGTTGCAGAAACTCTTCGACGCGGGCGCGCGCTTCACGGCCTTGTCGGAGGAACGCGGCACGGTTGATTTCGGCAGCGATGAGGCCTTCGTCGTGATCGACCCGATCGACGGCTCGCTGAACGCCAAACGGGGACTGCCGGCCTATTCGATCTCGATCGCTGTGGCCGACGGGCCGACGATGGCCGATGTCGGCTTCGGCTTCGTTCATGACTTCGGCAGCGATGAGCAGTGGCACGCGGTTCGTGGCGGCGGGGCTTGGCTCAACGGTCAGCCCTTGGCGCCGGTCGCGCCGGAGCGGCGCAGCGCCGATGGTCGCTTGGAGGTTGTGCTGGTCGAGGGCGCCTCGCCGTTCAATCTTGCTGCCTCGACGCCGGCACTGATCGCCGGCGCGCACCGCGTTCGGGCGTTCGGTTCGATGGCGATCTCCTGTTGCCAGATTGCTGCCGGCCGCGCCGATGCGATGGTCTCGCTCTGGAGCTGCAGGCCGGTTGACGTAGCCGCCAGCCAATTGGTAGTGCGCGAGGTCGGCGGCGAGGTTGCCTTCCCCGCTGCCGAGTCGCCGCTGGCGCTGCCGCTGGCCGGTTCCGACGGCGTTTCGGCCGTTGTTGCTGCGCCTACGGCCGCTGCACTGGCCGATGCAATTACCTTTTCTGCCCTGTAACCACGGCCTCTGGCAGGAGTATTGGTAGTGATTAGCGAACACCTGTTCGCAGAGTTGCTACTCTATCCGTAATCTCATTAGTTCTAAGTAATTGAAAGGAAGTACTCACATGGCAACTGCAACTACCAAGAAGGCAACACCCAAGCCCCGCGCAAAGGCCAAGCCGGCCGCCGCGAAGACTCGTGGCCGCGCAGGCGCAAAGCCAAAGGCAACCGCCAAGGCCTCCCACTCACGCGTGGAGCGTGCCGCTGATCTTCAGGTCGGTGCCGTTCTCGTCGCACGTGACACGGTCGTTGACGCGATCGAAGAGTTGCGCGCGAAGGTCGGCAGCCGTCAGAGCGCTGAGAAGCAGCTGAAGAAGGTCGAGCATCGCGGAAGCGCTGCGCGCACCAAGGCTGAGCACGAGGTCCGTCAGGCCAGCGCCCGCATCGAGCGTGAGATCAAGCGCAACCGCACACGCATCGAGCGTGAGGTTCGTAACTTGCGCAAGGACGCTGACAAGCAGCTGCGCAGCGTGCGCGGCGATGTGACCCGTCAGGCCGACGTCGTCAGCAGCCGCGTTCAGGACGCAGCCCGTCCGATCGTTGACCAGATTTCAAAGGTCACCGCTTAGAGCCTGAGGCTCCAAGATTCAGAGCAGTACCGACGGCCCGCCACTGTGCGGGCCGTCGCTGTTTCACGGCTCGTTCTGATTGGCATCGCGCTCTTTGTCACAATGGAGCAATGCCCACAGACGAGCAGATCCTCAAAGCGCTAGAGGTCGTAATCGACCCCGAGCTGCGCAAGTCAATCGTTGAACTCGGAATGGTTCGCTCGATCGAGCAGGCCGACGACGGCAAAGTCGCCGTAATCGTCTCGCTGACGACCGCTGGCTGCCCGATTCGCAACCACTTCGAGACAGCGGTCGCAGAGGCCGTCGGCGCGCTCGACGGTGTTACCGGCGTCAGCGTCAGCTTCGACGTTCTCAGTGACACAGAGAAGGGCGAGCTGCAACGCAAGCTCGGCCGCGGCTCGCTGCCCGAGGGCGCTCTAGCCCAGGTCAGCAACGTCGTCTGCATCGGCTCAGGCAAGGGCGGCGTTGGCAAGTCGACGATCACCGCCAACATCGCCGCCGCTCTGGCAGCTGAAGGTAAGAGCGTCGGAGTCCTCGACGCCGACGTTTGGGGTTACTCAATCCCGCGCATGTTCGGCGTTACCGGCCGCCCGCCAGTTTCGCCGGAGCGCAAGATCATTCCGCTCGAGGCTGGCGGCGTGAAGATCATGTCGATCGGCTTCTTCGTCGAAGAGGACGCCGCCGTCGTCTGGCGCGGACCGATGTTGCACAAAGCATTGACGCAGTTCCTTGAGGACGTCGAGTGGGGTCAGCTCGACTTCCTGCTCGTCGACCTGCCGCCCGGCACCGGCGACGTTTCGATGACGCTCGCGCAGCTGCTGCCGCAGGCCCAGTTCGTGATTGTCACGACGCCCCAGCAGACCGCGCAGAAGGTCGCGCGCCGCTCAGCCGACATGGCCAACAAGGTCAACCTCGAAGTGGCAGGCGTGATTGAGAACATGGCCGGCTTCGTCACTCCCGACGGTGAGCGCTACCAAATCTTCGGAGAGGGCGGAGGCCAAGAGTTGGCCGATGAGATTCAGGTTCCGCTGATTGCCAAGGTGCCGCTGACGATGCCGCTGCGAGAGCAGGCCGACGCCGGTCTCCCGCTCGTAATCAGCGACCCCGATGACCCGGCCGCGCAGGCGATCCGCCAGGCAGCACGCGGGCTGATCGCGATCTTCCCGACCGAGCTACCGATGCTTCAGGCTGAGATGCCAGCCGACGCAGCGGGCGCCGATGGCCCCGAGCCGGTCGGCATGACGCTGCCGATGGCTTAAGCGCCCTTGGCGTAGTAGTCAGCGTTGATTGCGCCGTAGCTGAGCCACTCTTCCGGCAGCTGATCCTCGGCGAAGCAGGCGTCGACCGGGCAGGCCTCAACGCAGGCGTCGCAGTCGATGCACTCTTCCGGGTCGATGAAGAGCATCTTGACCTTGTCGTAGTCAGGCTCGTCTGGAGTCGGGTGGATGCAGTCGACCGGGCATACCTCAACGCAGGAGTTGTCCTTCGTGTCAATGCATGGTTCTGCAATTACGTAAGCCATCTTCAGTGATCCAATCCTTTGCTGGTTGAGGTACCTGGGAGCGCGAACTGTAGCGACCGCTTAGGAGGGGGCGCGATACGCTGGAAGCCATGCTGCTTGTTACCGGCGCGACCGGGCTAATCGGATCGGAGCTGCTGCCGCGGCTGACAGCGGGCAGCGAGCCGGTTCGCTGCCTCGTGCGCGACCCGCGCCGCCTTGGCGCCGAGCGTGTGCGCGTGCAGATTGTGCTTGGCGACTTGGCCGATCACCGCTCGCTGACGAACGCCACGCGCGGCGTCAGCCATGTAATTCACCTCGCCGCCGCGAGCCATGATCAGGACGGCGGAACGATCGAGGAGCTTGGCTCGATTGCGACTTGGCGGCTGATCGAAGCGGCCGAGGCGGCCGGGGTAGAGCGCTTCACTTTTTTCTCTGCGCTCGGCGCAGTCCGTGGCGCGCCGACGCGGTTGCTGCGCGATAAAGCGATCGCCGAAGACGCTGTCGCCTCGGCGCGGATCGCGACTACGACCTTTGCGCTTTCGCTGGCGCACGCCGCGCCGGACCCGCTCTTCACGGCGATCGACGCCTGCTCGCGGGCGGGAATCATCCCCGTGCCTGGCTCCGGGCGTTACCAGCCAATTTGGGTCTCTGACATCGCCGATGCCTTCATAGCCCAAAGCGCGCTTCCGGCTCAGCCTGGCCATCAGCGTTTTGAGCTGGCAGGCCCGCAGGCACTTGATCTGCGCACGATCAGCCGCCTTATCGGCAGCTCGCTTGGTCGCCGCCGTCCGGCCGTCCCGACGAGGCCGGGCTTCGCCAAGACAATGCTGCGAATCGCCGCCTCGGGCGCGGTTGCGCTGCCGATGGTGTGGGACGAGCAGGCGCTGCTCGGCGCCGAGATGATCGCTCCGCGCGGCAGCGCCGATGCGTTGGCGCTCGGCATTTCACCTCGCCGCTTCAGCGATCTGCTTGGGCTCGACTAGGCGGCGTCAAGTGGCGCGCGGCGCCCGGCCCAAGGCAGCGCGTTCTCAAGCTGAGTGCTGAGCGCCAGTAGCAGCCCCTCCGACTCCGGGCGACCGATGAACTGGACCGCGAGCGGCAGTCCAAGATCCTCGTTCTGGTAGAGCGGAACTGAGATCGCCGGCGAACCGGTGGCATTCGAGATCGCCGTGAACGGGGTGAACTGGCCGGAGCGAGCGAATGTCGCCATAGGATCGTCCGAGCAGCTATCCATCGTCCCGAGCGTCACCGGCGGTTCGGCTAGAGCGGGGCAGAGGATCGCGTCGTAATCTTCAGCCCAGCTGACAATCATCCGCGCTAGCGCCTGCATCTGAACTTCGGCGCCGAAGCCCATCACGGCGTTGATCTCTTGCGACTGCTGCCAAATAGACCAACTGAGCGGCTCCATCTGATCCTCGGTGAACTCGCTACCGGTAACCATCTGCGCAAACGCGATCTGCAGCGAGATCATCGGCCCAAACAGCGCCGAGAAGAGTTGCAGCATCCCAGGCACGTTCCATGGCGGGTTGACTTCGATCACCTCGTGGCCAAGTTCGCGCAGCAGCTCGGCAGCGTCGCTTACGGCCTTCACCGAGCTCGGGTCAAGCGTCGCGCCCTCCAGCGGCGGTTCGAGAGTCATCGCAATCTTGAGGCCCTTTGGCGTCTCGCGAGCCAGCTCGCTAAACGGCTTCGACGGAGCCGCAGCCCAGTAAGCGTCGCCAGCTTCGTAGCCAGCGAGGATGTCTAGCGCCAATGCCGTCTCTGCCGTTGTGCGCGTCAGCACACCGTCGATGCCGAGGAAGGAGCCACCGACGTCGGGCCCCGATGAGATTCGTCCGCGCTGAGGCTTTAGCCCTACGAGTCCGCAGCAGGCGGCTGGGATTCGCGTCGAGCCGCCGCCGTCGTTGGCGTGAGCGAACGGAATCATTCCCGAAGCGACTGCCGCAGACGCACCGCCGGAGGAGCCGCCGCTGGTGCGAGTCGGGTCCCACGGGTTGCGCGACGGGCCAAAACGGCGCGGCTCTGTCGTCGGCAGGATTCCAAACTCGGGAAGGTTGGTTGTTCCGACGATAATCGCGCCGGCGTCGCGCAAACGGCGGACGACGAAGGCGTCGTGGCTGGCGCGGAAATCGCCCATCACCTCTGCGGCGAAGGTCAATCGTTCGCCTTCGACGGGGCGGTTGTTCTTGATCGCTACCGGCACGCCGGCCAGCGGCCGCTGATCGCCGCTCTTTACCTTGGCCGCGTCGGCGCGGGCTTTCTCATGAAAAACGTCGATGAAGGCGTTGTAGGTCGGGTTCAGCGCGTCGATCCGTTCAAGCGAGGTGTCGACTAGCTCAAGCGCGCTTATCTCGCCGCTCTTAACTAGCTCTGCGAGCTGATCGATTGGACGGAACATCAACTCTGAATCGGACATCTGAACCTTTCGCTTTGGGGTTGCTGGGCCAGCCTAACTGCGCGCCCCGTTAGGCGCATCGCGCAGTACTCTCTAGTCGTGGGAAACTTGAAAGCAGTGAGTCAACCCTTGGAGCAAAGAAAGCGTGTTCTATGAGTGAGATAATTTCCGGACTTGAGGGCGTAGTTGCATTTGAAACCGTGATCGCCGAACCTGATCGCGAAGGCGGCGCGCTCCGCTACCGCGGCGTCGACATCGAGGACCTCGTTGGCTTTGTGCCATACGAAAAGGTTTGGGGGCTGCTGGTTGACTCAAGCTTCGAGCCCGGCCTTTCGCCGGCCGAGCCGCACCCGCTGATGGTTCGCTCCGGCGACCCCCGCGTTGACGTTCAGTCGGCGCTGGCGATGCTCGCACCCGAGTGGGGCTTCGGCCAGCTACTCGACATCAGTGATGAGCAGGCTCGCAACGACTTGGCCCGAGCCTCCGTGATGGCACTCTCGTTCGTTGCCCAGTCGGCGCGCGGCGTTGGCCAGCCGTGGGTTCCGCAGGTGACGATCGATGAAGGCCGCACGATCGCTGAGCGTTTCCTCTTGCGCTGGCGCGGCGAGTGCAACCCCGACCACGCCAAGGCGATCGACGCCTACTGGGTTTCAGCGGCAGAGCACGGAATGAACGCTTCGACCTTTGCTGCCCGCGTCGTCGCCTCCACTGGAGCCGACGTTGCGGCGGCGATGTCGGCCGCGGTCGGCGCGCTCAGCGGCCCGCTCCATGGTGGCGCCCCATCGCGCGTATTGACGATGCTCGACGAGGTCGCAGCGAGCGGTGACGCCGACGCTTGGGTCAAGATGGCGCTCGACCGCGGCGACCGCCTGATGGGCTTCGGCCACCGCGTTTACCGCGCCGAGGATCCGCGCGCCCGCGTGCTGCGTCGCACCGCACAGGAGCTCGGCTCGGAGCGCTTCGCGGTTGCTGAGGCACTTGAGGAAGCCGCGCTGGCGGAACTCAAAGCACGCAAGCCCGATCGCGTACTTGCAACCAACGTCGAGTTTTGGTCTGCGGTCGTGCTCGATTACGCCGAGATTCCACCGGACATGTTCACCAGCATGTTCACCTGCGCGCGCGTAGCCGGTTGGTCGGCTCACATCATGGAACAGAAGCGTGAGGCGAAGCTGATTCGCCCGTCGGCGAAGTACGTCGGCCCCGGCCCTCGCGGCCGCGACGAAGTCTGAGCCGCGCCGCTCGCAGCGCGGCGTCGCTTAGCCCGCGCCGTCGCCCAGCAGAACTCCCCCTGGAACGACAAAGGCCCGGCGGTTAAGCCGGGCCTTTGGTACGACTCACGCTTGAAGCGTGGGTTACATCATCCCGCCCATGTCTGGCATACCGCCTGGCATTCCGCCACCGGCACTGTCATCAGGCATCTCGGCGATGATCGCCTCGGTGATCAGGATGTTCTTCGCGATCGAGGCTGCGTTCTGCAGCGCCGAGCGCGTGACCATCGCTGGATCGATTACGCCAGCGGCAACGAGATCAACGATCTCGCCGGTCGCAGCGTTGAGGCCGAACCCGGCCTTTGCCTTAGCCACATCGGCGACAACAACGGAGCCTTCAAGGCCCGAGTTCTCAGCGATCTGACGCAGCGGCTCCTCGACGGCGCGGAGCACAATCTTCACTCCGGTGCGCTCGTCTTCGTCGTCGCGCTTGGCAGGATCAACGTTCTTTGAGGCCTGCAGCAGTGCTACGCCGCCGCCGGGAACGATGCCCTCTTCGAGCGCCGCGCGGGTTGCCTGGAGGGCGTCCTCTACGCGGTGCTTCTTCTCCTTCA
>JBIHZY010000086.1:0-7702 GCA_044240185.1 Solirubrobacteraceae bacterium | reverse complement strand
GCCACTCCGCTTAGCCCTTCAAAACCGGCTCCAAGGTTGCCGATGAGTTGGGCCTGGTCCCACAGGTGCGAGGCCGGAGCGTAGGAGAAGACACCCTTCAGGTTGAGCTTCGGCGCCAGCTTCGGAGCGAGAGCCGCAGCGAAGAGAGATGCGTGACCACCCTGCGAGTGACCTCCGATTAACCAGTCCTTGCCTACCTGGAAGAGCTCGCGTGCGGCCAGTGCGATGTCGACTACGCCGCGGCCCTCTGAGGCTCCAACAAGGTAGCGGTGCGGGCCGGGAGTTCCGAGTCCTTCGTAGTCCGTGCGCAGAACGGCGTAACCAGCCTTGACCCAAGCGTCGTAGCTCGCGGTCGCGTACGAGATGTAGCCGTCGGCGGGGCTGCCGGCAGCGCTGCGCGATGGCGCGCAGACGTCAGCAGCGCCAGTTGTTCCGTGAGCCCATGAGATGACCTTGAAGCCGCCCTTTGGCGCCTTGCCCTTCGGCAGGTCGATCGTGCCTGAGACGGCGATTGGCTTGCCCTTTGGATCGAGCGAGCGGTAGAGCACAAGGGTTGTCTTCGACGCTGAGGGAAGCGCAACGCGGCCGTTGACTGTCTTCTTCACTTCGCGCGACCAGATGACCGAGCCCGGCTTGCCGGCCTTGATCTGCTTGGTCGAGGCCTTGTAGAAGGCGTCTCCGGCGGGCGCCTTTAGCGCGCCGGCCTGAGCAAACGACGCGCCTGGCAGCAGCATTGCTGTCGCTGAGACGGTCAGGATTAGCAAACGGGTGCCGCGATTCTTCAGTGACATCTTCTCTCCCCGAGATTGAACAGGTTGGCGCTACGCCAACTCGTGAAACAAAACTTTACTTGGATCTGCTTGGCAATGCGCCGCCTGCAGCGTCTCTGCCGGTAGCGTGAGCCGCGCACCCTGATGAGCAAAGCTGAGCGACTAGTCAAAAGGATCAACTGGCGCCTTGTCTGGCGAATTGCTTGGTTGCTGGTTATTGCGGGCGTGGTTTACACGCTGCTGCCGACGCTGACGAAGATGCCAGAACAGGCTCGTGAGAGCCTTGAGAAAGTTCATCCATATGCGCTGCTGATTGGCTTGGGGCTTGAGCTTGTCGCTCAGCTGAGCGGGATGCTGGTGCTTCGGCGCTCGCTCGAGGCGCTCAAGCAGCCGGCGCCGCCAAACTGGGTGCTGGGGCAAGTCTGGTACGCGCAGATGGCTGCTGCTGTCCTACTCCCGGCTGGCTCTGTGACAGCGACCGTGATGGTCGCTGACGCTCTACGCAAGCGCAACGTCGCACCTGCCGAAGCGGTAACGGCGGCGACGCTGACGAAGGCGCTCTCGATCGTCACGCTGATCGTCCTCTTCGTGATCGGCTTTGGCCTCTCGTCCGGCCAGCCCGACAGCTCCTCAAGCTATGTCAACGCGGTCGCGATCGGGATGCCGATCCTGATCGTCGCTCTCGCCGCACTGGCGGCTGCGATCGTCTGGCCGAAGGTCGCTGGTTCGATCGCTGGCCGCGCCGCCCAGCTGGCCAAGCGGGTCGTCAAGAAGGTCGATCCGCGCCAGATCAGCAGCCGCGCCGAAGCGATCGCGCTGCAGTCGCAGCAGATGCTCCGCGGACGCCAGGCCTGGCCAACTCTCGCCTTCTCGTTCGGTTACTGGATTCTTGACACCGCGGTGCTCTACGCGATGCTCTGGGGGCTCAACCAGACACCGCACATCGGTGCTGTTCTGCTGGCCTCCACGGTCGGCCGGCTGCTGGCGACAATCCCAATCACTCCAGGAGGGATCGGCATCGTTGAGGTTGCTGAGACGGCGATCCTCTCAGCGCTTGGCGTCAACGCGACGATCGCCGCGTTGGCCGTGATCGCTTACCGAGTGATCAGCTTCTGGATCGTCAACCTCGTCGGCCTCGCCGCGATGTACCTGCTTCACCGCTCTGGCGTGGCGATCAAGCAGCAGCCGAAGGGTGCGACCGTCGAGGCAGCCGTCGCGGCCGAGTCAGGCGACTGAGCGAAGCCGCTTGAACGGCTCGCCTTCGCGCAGCTCGCGCACGATCGCCTCGACGACGCTGTCGCCATCGACCTGCTTGCCGTCGGTTACTGCGGCGATGCTCGCGCGCTTGCGCTCAATTAGCCGTGACATCCGCTCGTCGATCGTCTCTGCTGCCAGCAGGTACCAAGCGGTAACAGCGTCGCGCTGGCCAATCCGGTGGCAGCGGTCCTCGGCCTGCTCGTGCATCGCTGGCGTCCACTCAAGCTCGAGGAATGCGACGTTCGAGGCGCGGGTCAGCGTGATTCCCTGCGCCGCGACGCGGGTCGCGCAGATGATCAGCTGCGGCCCATCCGGTTCCTGAAAGGCGTCGATCGCTTTCTGGCGCGCGGCGGCGCTGTCGCTGCCAACTAGGTGCACGGCATTCGGGAAGCGTTCGATTACCGCCTGCTGCACTTCGCGGTGGCGGGCGAAGACGACAAGCGCTTCGCCCGAGGCGAGGAAGTCGTGAATCCAGCCAAGCGCGCCGTCGAGCTTGCCGCTGCCGGCCAGTCGCTGCAGCACGCCGAGCTGGGCGAGCCGTTCGGCGCGCAGCGTTGCGGCGATCTTGGCGTCCAGCTCGCTGAGGTCGAGTGGCTGGTCGCGCAGCCAAGCGATGATGTCGGTCTCAGCTTTGCGGTACTCGGCGCGGTTGGTTAGCGCGATCGGCACGATGCTGCGTCGTTTGGCTGGGAGCTGCGGCAGTACGTCGGCCTTGACGCGCCGCAGGAAGCAGTGGCGGCGCAGATGCCAGTGGAGCCGCTCCTCGCTGCGCGAGTGATCGGGGCCGAAGCGGCGAGCGAACTGAGCGCCGGAGCCGAAGTCGTCGAGCCGGCCGATCACGCGCAGCTGCGCGATCAACTCCTCGGCGTGGTTGAGCACCGGCGTACCGGTCAGTGCCAAGCGCAGTCCGTCGTCGGGGATCACGCTCGCCAGCCGGCGCACGGCTTGGGTTCGTTTCGCGCGCGGGTTCTTGCAGTAGTGCGATTCGTCGATGATCAGCGCCTTCGGGTTACGGCGCACCAGCTGCTCGCCGTGGGCAGCGACGATCTCGTAATTGAGGATTGTGATGTCGGCCTGCGGCGGCACCGCTGAGCGGCCTTCGACGACGGCGAACGAGCGGTGCGGCAACCAGCGCTCGGCCTCGCGCGCCCAGACCAGCTTGATCGAGGCCGGGCAGACGACAACGACGGGGTAGGCGTCGTCGGCCTCGACCGTCGCCAGCGCCTCAATCGTCTTGCCGAGCCCCTGCTCATCGGCGATCAAAGTGCGGCGCGCTTTGAGCGCGTAACGGACGCCGGCCCACTGGAACGGTTCAAGCGTGCCGCCGAGCTTCGCGGCGAGCCCTTCGATCGGTTCGGCGCTGGTCGCCTTCGATTGCTTTACGGCGGCGGCGGCAGCGGCGTGCTCCTCGCGCAGGCTGCGCAGCACTGGCCCAGCCTCGCCGGTCACGCCAACATCGTGCAGCGCGATGAACTCGTCGAGCTGTTCAACCAGCCAAGGGTCGATCGGCACGGTTCGTGTTCCAGCCGAGGCTGGCATCCGCTCGAAGGCGATTCCCGTCTCAGGGTCCCACAGCACGTTGAGGCGCAGATAATCGGCGTCAACGCGCTTGATCAGCTCAAGCTGAGCTGGGGGAGGCTGGCGGCCGACCTCAAGCTCGGTAAGGCAGCGCGCCGCTCCAGCGTCGAGTCGCGCCGAGCGCTGCTCGCTCATGATCGCCGCGTTGGCCTGCGTCAGCTCAACCAGTGTCGCGCCGTCCTCGGCCTCGACCGAGCCTTTGAGTAGCTCGGCCGGAACGGTTCCAGCGCGAGTCGTTAGAGCCCACCAGCCGCGCCCGTCGTAGCGGCGCGTGCTGACCATTCCGATCCACCTGCGCTCAACGGCGCGAATCCAAGTCTCGACCTCTTTGCTGGCCGTCAGCTCCGGAAAGCGGGCGAGGACGTCGGCCACATGAAGCGCAGCCCAGTCGTCGGTCGGCGCCCACCATTCGCGCCGATCCCAATCGAAGCGGCGCTGCGGGATCGCTCTGACGAGCTCGACGATCTGCGCGTCGTAAGGGAATGCGAGCACGACGATTTCACCGTTCTCATCGCTGTTTCGCAGCTCCACGTTCGCTCTGTCATCTGCCAGCTCCACCTGTTGAAGGTAGCCCGGCGCGCCGACGCGCTAGCGCTCGCTGCGATGATCGGTAAAGATAAGCGAATGAGCGATGCTGACTATCTAATCGTCGGAGCCGGTTCAGCCGGTTGCGTCCTAGCCAACCGCCTCTCGGAGGACCCGGCCGTCAAGGTCGTGCTGCTCGAGGCTGGCGGTTCCAACCGTCACCCCAGCGTGATCATTCCCGCTGCCTTCTCTGAGCAGTTCCACAGCAAGCGAGACTGGGATTTCGCCACCGATCCCGAGCCCGGCTGCGACGGCCGCGAGATCTTCATTCCGCGCGGCAAGGGGCTGGGCGGATCGAGCGCGATGAACGCGATGCTTTACGTCCGCGGCCGTCCGCTCGATTACGACCTTTGGGAGGCGGAAGGCTGCCCCGGCTGGGGTTGGAACGATGTTCAGCCTTACTTCCTCAAATCCGAGGACAACTCGCGCGGCGCATCTGAGCACCACGCCGTTGGTGGCCCGCAGCGGGTTGAGAACCCGCGCTCGCCGCGCTCGCTGACGCGCGACTTCATCGCCAGCGCCGAGGCGACCGGGATCCCCTTCATCGACGACTACAACGGACCTGAGCAGGACGGCGTTGCTGAAGTTCAGGTGACGCAGCGCGGCGGGCGCCGCTGGAGCACTGCCGACGGCTACCTCAAGCCGGTTAAGGGCCGAGAGAACCTCGAAGTGATCACCGGCGCAATGGTGCAGCGGGTTGAGCTCGAGGGCAAGCGCGCGGTTGGCGTCAGCTACCTCGACGGCCGCGGCCGTGAGAAGACCATTACCGCCTCTCGCGACGTGATTCTCGCGGCCGGAGCGATCGGCTCGCCGCAGATCCTGATGGTCTCTGGGATTGGCCCCGCCGACCACCTTGCCGAGGTTGGCGTTGAGCTCCGTCATGACCTGCCGGGAGTCGGCGGCAATCTCCACGACCATCCTTCGCTGGTCTGCACTTGGGATCTTCCCGCTGGCGGCTCGCTGGCCGACGCCGAGAAGCCGAAGGCGATGCTGGAGTGGCTGCTGCGCCGCAGCGGCCCACTCTCATCGAGCGTCGCCGAAGCATTCGCCTTCGTTCGCAGTCGCCCTGGGCTGCCCGCCCCGGACCTCCAGTTTCACTTCGCTCCGGGCTACTTCGTCGACCACGGCGCGACGACCTATGACGGTCACGCTTTGACGATTGCCCCGGTTCTGGTTTCGCCGAAGAGCCGTGGCCACGTTAAGTTGCGTTCCGCCGATCCGGCAGCGCCACCGCGAATCTTGACCAACATGCTGGTCGAGCCCGAGGATGTTGCGTCGATGGTTGCCGGCGTGAAGATCGCCCGCGAGATCGCGTCAAGCGGGCCGTTCAAGGAGCTCTGCGGCGCCGAGCTGTTCCCTGGCGCCCCGGTGACCGATGACGATGACATCGCCGCCGACCTGCGCCGCCGCGTTGAGACGCTCTACCACCCAGTCGGGACCTGCCGGATGGGAAGCGACGAAGGCGCCGTAGTCGATCCAGAGACCCGTGTGCACGGAATCGAAGGGCTGCGCGTGATCGACGCTTCGATAATGCCGCTGATCCCTGGCGGTAACACGAACGCGCCGACGATCATGGTCGCCGAGCGCGCCGCAGACCTGATCCGTGAGCAGTCGTTCGCGACTGCTTAGGGCCGGGCTTTGGGCGCGCCGCGACCTAACTGACCGTTCGGTAAGGTCAGCTTCAGCGACCTCGATTGGAGCCTGATGGACCTGACATTCAACGAGTCTGAGAGTGCATTTCGCGACGAACTGCGCGCTTGGATCAAGGCAAATCATCCCGGTGAAGAACCGGCCGGAGAAGACGAGGGCTACGCCTTCCGTCGCGATTGGCAGCGCCAGCTTTACGAAGCCGGCTGGGCCGCAGTCCACTGGCCAACCGAGTTCGGCGGGCGCGACGCGACGCTCGTAGAGGCAGCGATCTTCAACGAGGAGCTGGCCCGCGCCCGCGCGCCATTCCCAGCCAACGTGCTCGGCCTGCTGCTAGCTGGCCCGACGCTGATGATCTGGGGCGACGACGAGCAGAAGCAGCGCTACCTCGACCCGATCATGTCGGGCGACGAGATTTGGTGCCAAGGCTTCTCCGAGCCGGAGGCTGGCTCCGACCTCGCGTCGCTGAAGTCAAAGGCCGTCCGTGACGGTGACGATTGGCTGATCACCGGCCAGAAGGTTTGGACCAGCGGCGCTCAGTATTCGAAGTGGTGCATGTTCGTTGCACGAACCGACTTCGATGCGCCGAAGCACAAAGGCTTGACCTATTTCATTCTTGACATGGAGCAGGAGGGGGTTGAGATTCGCCCGCTGCGCCAGATCACCGGCGACCCCGAGTTCAACGAACTCTTCCTCGAGAACGCGCGGGTTCCCAACGCCAACGTGCTGGGCGGCGAAGGCAACGGTTGGACGGTTGCTCTGACGACGCTGATGAACGAGCGCGCCGGACTAGCCTTCGGCCTGCAGGTCGGCATGACGGTTGCGCTCGACGAGCTGACCGAAGAGCTCGCCGCCGCCGGCAAGCTCGATGATCCGATGATCGCCGACGAGCTTGGCGCACTGCGCATCAAGTGCGAGATTCTGCGCCTGACCGCATACCGAGGCCTGACGGCAACGATGAAGTACGGCCAGCCAGGCCCTGAAGGTTCTTTGACGAAGTGGATGTGGTCGCAGGGCAACCAGGAGCTGATGCAGTTCGCGACGAAGGCGCTCGGGCCGCAGGCCCTCGCCGGCGGCTCAAGCTGGGGTCGCGCGATGCTGCGCTCACGAGGCAACTCGATCGAGGGCGGCACGACTGAGGTACTGAAGAACATCATCGCTGAGCGTGTGCTCGGCCTTCCGAGGAAGAAGTAGGGGATTAGAGATGAATTTCGACTTCACTGAAGACCAGCACGAAATCAAGCGCACAGCTCGTGAGTTGCTGGCAAAGCGCTCGGGAGTTGAACAGATCCGCGAAGCAGCCGAAGGCGAGGCTTACGACGAGTCGCTCTTCACTGAGCTGCGCGAACTCGGTTGGACCGGGATCGCGATCGACGAGCAGTACGGCGGCGCCGGCCTGGGCGTTGTTGAGCTGATGATCCTCAGTGAGGAGCTCGGTTACTCGCTCGCCGCCTCTCCGTTCCTCGCTAACGCGCTAGGTGGATTGATGATCGAGCACGCCGGCAGCGACGAGCAGCGCGCTAAGTGGCTTCCGGGGATCGCTTCCGGTGAGGCGACGGCGACAGTTGCCTTCGCCAGCGGTGGAACCGCTGAGGTTGTGCCTGACGCCGACGGTGCCGCAGTAATCGTCCTGATCGACGGCGACGAGGCAACTCTGATCGCTCGTGAGGATGCGAAGGTCGAGCCGCTCACAACGATCGATCCAACCCGCCGTTACGCCCGCGTCAGCGCGAGCGGCGGCGAGCCGCTTCCCGGTGACGTAGCCGGAGCGCTGGCCCGCGCCGAGGTTGCACTCTCGGCCGAAATGGTCGGGATCGCGCAGCGGACGCAGGAGATGGCGATCGAATACGCCAAGGAACGCAAGC
>JBIHZY010000087.1:0-7702 GCA_044240185.1 Solirubrobacteraceae bacterium | reverse complement strand
TCTCAAGCTCGCGCTCAATTCGGTCTTCGATGTACTCAGGCGGGCGAACGATCACGTAGACGACCGTTCCGACGAGCGGGAAGATCAGCGCAGCGGCGGTTGCCGAGCGGATCAGCATCGTGTCTTCGAGCCGACGGCGGGCGTCGGCAAAGGTGTACCAGACGAGTGCCAGCCAGATAACGATTGCGGCCAGCACAATCAGCTGAGCGACCATGTTAAAGAGGCCGTCGAGGCCGAATATTGCTAGTGGAAGAGTCATCGTGGCAGTCAGATCGTAGAACACTGTTCGCCATCCACCGGCCAAAGCCTGCCAGTTACTGCGGCGGCGGCACAGCCGAGCCTCTGGCTAGAGGAAAACCTTGCCCAGCAGGTAGCCGACGCCGAAGAAGGCGAGGATCACGACCGACACGAGCACCGCGACAGTCACGACCATCACGATCACCGATGGACCGTTCTCGTTCATAGCGTTGAACCCCCCGCTGCCTCTGGCCCACGCTTTAGGTCCGCGATCAGATAGAGCGAACCGGCGACGAAGACGAGCCCGTCGCTGCCGGCAGCTGAGCGCGCCTGGGCGAGCGCGTCATGTGGCGCCTCTGTGACGCGGCCGGGCGGGCCACCGAGCCGCTCGTTGATCGCCGCGAGCACGGCAGGGTCGAGCGCCCGCGGATGCGTCGCACGCGTGAAGATCAGCTCGTCTGAGCAAGCTCCGAGAGCATTCAGCATCGCTTCAGCGTCCTTGTCGTCTAGGACGGAAAGACAACCGACGGTTGCACCGGCGCGAGCCTCAGCCTGCAGTGAGCTAGCTAATGCCTCAGCACCAGCACTGTTGTGGGCGCCGTCGAAGATAGTCGTCGGCTCGCTGCCGGCGCGCTCATAACGGCCTGGAATCACAAGCCCAGCCGCCGCGCGTTCAACTGCAGCGCCGTCAAGCGACCCGAGCAGCGCGTGGGCGGCGGCGGCCGCAAGGGCGAAGTTTCTCGGCTGGAATTCGCCCCCTACAGCCAATTTCGCTGGCGCATCGCGGCCCGCGACAACGAGCCGCGCACCCTGTTCAGAGCAGCGCTCAAGCGCCACGGTAAGCGCCGCTGGGTCGAGATCAGCGGGCACAATCAGGACGCCGCCGGGGCGCACGACGTCGAGCTTCTCGCGCGCGATCGCTTCGATCGTGTCGCCTAGGACGGCGGTGTGCTCGAGCGAAATCCCTGTGCACACCTGCACAGCCGAGTCGATCACGTTGGTTGCGTCCAAGCGCCCTCCGAGCCCAGCCTCGATTACGGCCGCACCGACGCCTGCCCGGTGCATCGTGAGGAAGGCGATCGCAGTCAGCGCTTCAAACTGCGTCATCGGGCCCAGCCCGGGCTCGCCCAGCTCAAGAGTGGCAGCAGCCGTCTTCACAAGCTGAGCGGCGTCGGCAAACTGCTGCGCATCGCAGGGGACGCCGTCGACCAGCACTCGCTCGGTGAACGAGACAAAGTGCGGAGAGAGGTAAGCGCCGACGCTGAGCCCGTGTTCACCAAGGATTGCCGCAACCATCCGCGTTACCGACGACTTGCCGTTTGAGCCAACCACGTGGACCAGCGCCGGCAGCCGCTGCGGTGAGCCGAGCGCCTCGAGCAGCAGTTCGATTCGCCGGAGCCCGAAGTCGATCCCGAAGAGCTCTAGCTCAAGCAGCCAGCGCTCAGCGTCGGCCTGCGTCCAGTCGGCTGCTCTGTCCGAAGGAGCGTCCACGCGGGCCTCGGGGTTAAGCGCCGAGCGCGGCAAGCTCTTCGCGCAGTCGATCGAGCTTGGCCTGCTCGCCGGCAACCAGCTCGGCCGGTGCTTTGGCTACGAACGCCTCGTTCGAAAGCTTTGTTTCAGCGCGCTCAATCTCGCCTTCGAGCGCAGAGCGTCGCTGAGCGCGCTCGCGCTGCTGGGCCTCATGGTCGATCGCGTCGCCGGCGCTGATCTCGATCGTCCCTCCGGGAACAGCGATGCTGTCGGTTACCTCCCCGTCGAAGGCTGCGAGATCGAGCCGCGCCAGACGCGCGACCAGGGCGCCATCAGCGTCCAAGGCGGGTGAGTCAATCTTCGCGCCGAGCTGCGCTCCGGGCTTCACATTGGCGCCGCTGCGCCAGGAGCGAAGCGCCGTAACGGCAACGATTACGTCGCTTACGCGCTGCTCGGCAGCGGCGTCAATCAGCGCCTCGTCGGCAAGCGGGAAAGGCGCGCCGATCAGCAGCCCCTCGGCCCCCGGCACCGACTCCCAAAGCTGCTCAGTCACGAACGGGATAAACGGGTGCGCTAGCGCCAGCGTCGAGCGCAGCACGTAACAAACCGTCGCCGAGAGCTGAGCGTCAAACTCGCGGCCCTTGATCAGCTCGAGGTACCAATCGCAGAGCTCGCCATAGACGAAGTCGTAGAGCCCAAAAGTCGCCTTCGAGAACTCAAACTGCTCGATCTGCTCGCTGGTTTCGGCAACGACCTGCTGCAGGCGCGAGACGATCCAGCGATCCTCAACCGGCGCACCGGCACCAACGAACGGTTCCAGCCCAACCTCGTCGCCAACGTTCAAAAGAACGAAGCGCGAAGCATTGAAGAGCTTGTTCGCGAGCGCCTGGCCTTGCTCGACGCGCTCGCGTGAGTAGCGCACGTCCTGCGTCGAGGACATCGCCAGCAGGCCGAAGCGAACAGCATCGGCGCCATGCTCATCGATCTCCGTGATCGGGTCGATCCCGGTGCCGAGCGATTTGCTCATCCGCCGTCCGTCCGGGGCCTGAATCACGGAGTGCACGTAAACGTCGCTGAAGGGAACGTCGCCGGTAAAACGGAGTCCCATCATCACCATTCGCGCGACCCAGAGGAAGAGAATGTCGCGCGCCGTCGAGAGCACATCGGTGGGATAAAAAGCCTTGTATTCGGGCGTTTCGTCGGGCCAGCCGAGCGTTGCGAAGGGCCACAGCGCTGAGCTAAACCAGGTGTCGAGGACGTCCTCCTCGCGGACCCAGCCGTCACCTTCTGGCTCTTCCATGCCGACGTAGGTTTCTTCGCCGCGGTACCAGACCGGCAGCCGGTGCCCCCACCAAAGCTGGCGTGAGATGCACCAAGGGCGGATCTCCTCGAGCCAGTCGGTGTAGCGCTTCGACTGGCTCGGCGGATGAATCTTGACGCGCCCATCCTTGACGGCTTCGATCGCTGGTGGAGCAAGCTCGTCCATCTTCATGAACCACTGCAGCGAAATCAGCGGCTCGATCCGCTCGCCTGAGCGATGTGAGAATGGCACGGCGTGGTCGTAAGGCTCTTCACCGCGCAGCAGCCCTTGCTCGCGCAGCGCGGCAACTACGGCCACCTGCGCGTCTGCCGCCTTCAGGCCAGCAAACTCACCTGCAAGCTCTGTCATCGCGCCGTCTTCGCCGATCACGATGATCTCCTCAAGGCCGTGGCGACGGCCGATCTCAAAGTCGTTTGGGTCGTGCGCGGGGGTGATCTTCAGTGCGCCGGTACCGAAGTCGGTCTTGACGTAGTCGTCGCCGATGATCTCCAGTTCGCGCTCCGTCAAAGGCAATTTGACGCGCTCGCCAATCAAGTGTTTGAAGCGCTCATCGCTCGGATTGACGGCGACGGCGCTGTCTCCGAGCATCGTCTCTGGCCGCACCGTCGCGACTACGACTTCGCCGCTGCCGTCGACCAGCGGGTAGGCGATTTCATAGAGCGTGTCGGTGACTTCGCGCTCCTCAACCTCAAGGTCGGATATCGCCGACTGGCTGCCTGGGTCCCAGTTGACGAGATATTGATCGCGGTAGATCGCGCCGTCCTCGTAGAGGTCGCAGAAGACTTGGCGAACTGCGCGCTCGTAGCCCTCGTCGAGCGTGAAGCGTTCGCGTTCGTAGTCGCAGGAGGCGCCGAGTCGCCCAAACTGTTCGATGATCGTGCCGCCGAACTGTTCGCGCCACTCCCAAACGCGTTCGACGAACGCCTCACGTCCTAGCTCTTCGCGTGAGCTGCCTTCTTCGACAAGTTTCTTTTCAACCTGTGTTTGCGTGGCGATCCCGGCGTGGTCTGTGCCGAGGATCCACTCTGTGTTCTGGCCGCGCATGCGGTGGAAGCGAATCAGCGTGTCTTGAATCGAGCCGTTCAGCGCGTGGCCCATGTGCAGCGCGCCGGTCACGTTCGGGGGCGGGATCGCAATCGAGTAGTTCTCGCCGGCAGTTCCTTCCGCCTTGCCGTGGAAGAGGCCGGAGTCGAGCCAGCGCTGCATCATCTGTGGCTCGGCCTCAGCCGGCTCGAAGCGCGTCTTATCAGCGAAGTCAGGCACGGCGGCTGAGTCTACGGCGCGCGCGGCGCCGAGCGGGTGCTCAGCGGTTCTTGCGACCACCGCGAAGCCCCGGAACGGGGATCGGGGTGAGGTCAGCGAGCAGGGCACGGTGATCGATCTTGCGAGCAACTTCGATCAAATGCTCACGCTGCGCGCTCGTCATTCTGTTCGGCAGGCCGCGCGAATCAGCGAGCGTCTTCAGAGCCTTCGAACGATCTTTCGGATCGATCCGGCGCAAGTGGTCGGTAACGACCATCGTTGCCTGCATAGCGGCCATCCAAGGGATTGTCTTGAGGTTCGGCTTCATAGCTCTAGCTGGCCTCTGGGAGCTGCTCGTCTAGCTGATCATTGCCGCCTGGCGATTCGGTCACAAGCGTCGGCGGGAAGCCGTTCTCTACCGACTCGCGCGTGACGACGCACTTCTTTACGTCGCCACGTGAAGGCAGCTCGAACTGAACCTCAAGCAATACCTCTTCGATAATTGAGCGCAAACCGCGCGCACCGGTTTCACGCTCCAGCGCCTTATCGGCAACGGAATCGAGCGCATCGTCGGCGAAGACCAGTTCAATGCCGTCGAAGGCGAAGAAGGTCTGGAACTGCTTCGTCAGAGCGTTGCGCGGCTCGGTCAGGATTGAGATCAGGTCGGCGCGCGTCAACTGGTGGACAGCGCTGGTCACCGGCAGCCGCCCGATGAACTCAGGAATCAGGCCGTAATTGACGAGGTCCTCGGGTAGGCACTGAGCGAAAATCTTGCCTGGGTCATGCTCGCTGCGGGCTGAGATTGCGGCGCCGAAACCGATCCCCTTATGGCCGACTCGCTTCTCTATCACCTGGTCTAGATTGGCGAAGGCACCGCCGCAGATAAAGAGAATGTTGGTCGTGTCGATCGTCAGGAACTCCTGGTGCGGGTGCTTGCGGCCACCCTGCGGCGGCACGCTCGCGGTTGTTCCCTCGAGAATCTTCAGCAGCGCCTGCTGAACGCCCTCTCCTGAGACGTCGCGCGTAATCGAAGGGCTCTCCGACTTGCGTGCAACCTTGTCGACCTCGTCGATGTAGATGATTCCAGTCTCGGCCTTCTTGACGTCGTAGTCGGCGGCCTGGATCAGCTTCAGCAGGATGTTCTCGACGTCCTCACCGACGTAGCCGGCTTCGGTCAGCGCGGTCGCGTCGGCGATCGCGAATGGAACGTTGAGCAGCTTCGCGAGCGTCTGAGCCAGCAGCGTCTTGCCGCAGCCGGTCGGGCCGAGCAGCAGGATGTTCGACTTCTGCAGCTCGATCTCGTTGTCGTCGCCCTGCGTCATCTGGATTCGCTTGTAGTGGTTATAGACAGCCACCGACAGCGTCCGCTTGGCTTCGTCCTGCCCGATTACGTACTCGTCGAGGAAGTCGTAGATCTCCTTCGGCCGAGGAAGGTTTTCGACGTCGAACGATGATGGGACTGCGAGCTCTTCATCGATGATCTCATTACAAAGATCGATGCATTCGTCACAGATGTAAACGCCGGGGCCGGCGATCAGCTTCTTGACTTGCCGCTGCGACTTGCCGCAGAAACTGCACAGCAGCTGCTCGCTTGAATCAGTTGGACGCGCCATTGTCTCCCCTTCGTCTAAACGCAGGCGCCGCCCAGCTAATGCTTGGCGATCACCTTGTCGATTATCCCGTACTCTGCGGCCTCTTCGGCCGACATGAAGTAGTCACGTTCTGTGTCACCGCGGACCTTGTCGTACTCCTGGCCGGTGTGCTCGGCGAGGATGTGGTCGAGCCGCTGACGGACGTCAATGATCTCCTTGGCGTGGATCTCAATGTCGGTCGCCTGACCTTCAAAGCCGGAGCTGACCTGATGGATCAGGATCTTGGCGTTCGGCAAAGCCATCCGCTTGCCTGGTGCTCCGCCAGCCAGCAGCAGCGCGCCCATCGACATCGCGATACCAACACAGATCGTCGAAACGTCGGGCTTGACGAACTGCATCGTGTCGTAGATCGCGAGGCCGGAATAGACCGAGCCGCCGGGTGAGTTGATGTAGATCGAGATGTCCTTATCGGGATCCTGCGACTCAAGGTGGAGAAGCTGCGCGACAACGAGGTTGGCGATTTGATCGTCAACTTGGCTGCCAAGGAAGATAATTCGCTCGTTTAGAAGGCGCGAGTAGATGTCAAACGAACGTTCTCCGCGTGAGGTCTGCTCAACGACCATTGGGACTAGGGGGCTCATGTTCCTCGCTTTGTTTCGGTCGGCTGGGTTGATTCCTCCCACGTGCAACTTTGCTCGCAGATGGAGCAGTCAACACTAGCAACGGGGAGGCGACGAAACGGCGCGTCAGGAAGGGCTTGTCGCGACTGCGCTCTCGACGATTAGGTCGAGCGCTTGGCGCTGCGAGAGCTCTTCGATCAGGTCGTCGAGGCGACCCGCCTTCTCAAGCCGCTCACGCAGCTTCTCCGGCGTCGTCTGTTCTTGGGCGGCCGATGCCTGCAGCGCGGTCAAGATGTCGCCGTCGCCTGGCTGAATGTCCTCAGCTTCGACGACCGCCACCAGCGCCGCCTCGTGGCGCAAGCTCGTCTGCGCCGCCTCGGCGCTTTCCCCAAGCATCTCCTCTTCCGTGCGGCCGGAGATCTGGAAGTACATCTCGCGGCTAATGCCCTGGTGGGAGAGCTGGTGGAGCATGCGGTCGAGCAGTTCGCTGGCGCGAGCGTCGACGAGCGGCTGAGGCAGGTTGATCTTGGCGTTGTCGGCGACGGCGTCGAGCACGGCCTCGCGGAATTCTTCCTCAGCCTTGTCACCATCGGCAGCGAGCATCTGCGTAGCGAGATCCTCACGCAGCTCGGCGATCGTCTCGAGCCCAGCGGCCTCGTTGGCGAATTCGTCGTTCAACTCGGGGAGAATGCGGCGGCGAATCTCGGTCGCCGTGACGGCAAACTCTGCGTCCTTGCCGGCCAGCTCTTCGGCTTGGTAATCGTCAGGGAAGGCGAGCTTGACGGTCCGCTCTTCGCCAGCCTTGACTCCTTCGAGCTGCTCCTCAAAACCTGGGATCAGGCGTCCCGAGCCAAGCTCGATCAGCTGGTCGGTTCCCTCGCCGCCCTCAAAAACCTCGCCCTCGATCGAGCCGACATAGTTCATCACGACGAAGTCACCGGTCGCGGCGGCCTCTTCAACGGTCTCGAGGCTCGCCATGCGTCCGCGAAGCTCTTCGATCTGTGCGTCGATCGCTTCCGGGTCGGCAACCGGCTCGCGGCGCTCAACCTTCAGCCCCTTGTACTTCCCGAGCTTGGCGACCGGCCGCACTCCAACCTCGAAGCTGAACTTCAGATCCTCCCCGGCAGGCGGCAGCTCGCCGAGCTCAACCTCAGGCTGGCCGACGATTGCAAGGCGCGCTCCCTCGACCGCTTCGGTGTACCAGTCGCCAAGCGAGCCAC
>JBIHZY010000085.1:0-7753 GCA_044240185.1 Solirubrobacteraceae bacterium | reverse complement strand
GGCATGCTGATGACGGCGCTGGCGGCGATCGCGGCGATCTTCGGTAGCCCGATCGTTGTCGTGCTGATGCTGGCTGAGTTCACCGCGCTTGGGCGGATCCCGGCGGCGGCGCTGATGCCAGGCTTCGTTGCGCTCGGCGTTGCCTACGTCGCCGAGACAGGGGTAGGGAGTTGGTCTGGGCTCGGCAGTTCGTCGCTGGCGGTGCCTGGGCTGCCGCAGCTAACTTCAACTTCGGTCACCGATATCTTGGTCGGTCTAGCAGTCGCGCTGGTTGCGGCGATTGTCACGCTGATCGCGCGTAAGTGCGGCGAGCGCGTTGCGCTGATGGCACGGAGCAATCCACCGGTCGTCCTGATCGGCGTCGCGCTGATTACCTCGGCGCTTACGATTGCCGTCCGTGAGATCACCGGCGGATCGGTCAACCTCGTGCTCTTCAGCGGTCAGATGGGAACGACCGAAATGCTCGCCGAAACCTCACTCGGAGCTGTAGCGCTAATCATCGTTGCCAAGCTAGTTGCCTACGGCGGAGCGCTCGGCGCTGGCTACCGCGGTGGCCCAATCTTTCCTGCCGTATTCCTAGCCGTTGCTGTTGCAGTTGGCGGGACGCTGATCTTCCCTGCCGCGTCGCTCACCGCTCTCATCGTCGCCGGTGTCGCGGCGGCAGTCGCGGCGGCGCTCCGCGTGCCCTTTACGGCGGCCGTATTGGCACTAATGTTGGCCACCGGCGCGGGCGCCGGCAATGCCGCCGCGATGGCGATCTTCGGCGCGACGATCGGTTTCCTGCTTCGCGTCGCGCTCGACAAATGGGAGCTCGAGCACGACCCGGGCGAAGCGGCAGCCGCCGCTCAGTCCTGAGCTGGCGGCCACACTGCTTCGCTAGCGCTGGCTAGTAGTCCCAGCCAACGCTGCGGCAGGCCCTATTTGCTGGGCAGACCTCGGTGATCTTGCCAGCGGGCTTGAGGAACTCTGACTTCTGCTGGCGCGCCTGCGGCGTCGAGCGTGGGCGGCTGTGTGGGTCACGCCCGAGCCGCGGCGCAAGATCACCGATCGGTGCGACCGGGTTGCCCGTGCCGCCGGCCGAGCCGAAAGCATCGTGCTCAAGGCAGGTTGCGAAGACACTGCCGATTCGGCAAGGCCCACTGTCCCAGATCACAAGCCCCGAGCCGCCGGCGTTGGCGCTGGTCAGCGACGGAATGTTCCAAAGTGGCGTCTTGTCAAACGAGCGGCCTGCGTCGTAGGCAGGGCGCCGGCCAACAAGGCCTAGCGTCCTGGCCTCGTTTTCTGCCGAGACCTGAGCCACCTGATGGTCGCCGAGCGCGACGTGCAGCAGCACGTTGTGCTTAGGCGTTCCCGGCAGAGGCTTGCTCGTTACGTGCTGGCCGTAACCATTAGTTTCGCCGCGATCCCAGAGGTTCTGGATCGCCGAAAGCAGCAGCATCCGGTCGAGACGGCTCTTGTAAGCGGGCTTGAAGATCAGCTCATAGGTGTCGAAGTCGACGCTGCGCGGCAGCAGCAGGCTGTAGTTCATTCCGCCGACGCCGAGCACGGCGCGCGTGAAGTCAGGCGACAGCGCGGTCAGCGCGCCACCGAGGATTGCGCCTTGGCTGTTGGAGTCGTAGTAGAGCGCGCTGGTGTCAATTGCCGATTGCGCTGACGAGCCCTTGAATGCATCGGCTGCAGCGAACCCGGCCGGGTTGATCATCAGACGTCCGAGGATCAGCTCGTTTAGCAGACCTTGCTGCAGGCGGTCGGCCATCGAGCTGAACTTCGACATGTCGCCGAGTAGCTCGATTGCGTTTGGAACGTCCTCGTCGGCCATTCCGATCTCCGGCGTGGCGCAGAACATCATGTTGTGCTCGCTGGCCATGTCGTCAACGTTGCCGGCATCGATCTCGTCCGGTGAGCCGAGCAGGCCGTGGCCGTAGAGCGAAGGGCGAGCCGGCGTCGTCATCGCAGCGCGCGGGATGCGGCAGATGAAGAGTGCCTGCATCGTTCCCTGCTGGTTCGGGATCGAATCGAACTTGCCCTTCTTCGACTTCGCGTAGCTCATCGTGCCGCCGGTAGCGCAACCCTTTGTCAGGAAGCAGGGGACGGTCACGCGGCCGGTGATCTGCCGGGCAATACGAGCGCTCTGCCCAACCGTGTACTCCTCGGTCTTGTCGATCGTGTACACGGGCGCCTTGCCCGCGACTTTGCCGTCAGCGAGGTTGCTGTCGCCGAGCGCGGCGAACGAGCGGTTGCGCATCGAGAGAGCGCGTTCCGACAGGTTGCGCTCGCTGGCGATCGTGAAGTCCCAGGCGAGGTAGAGCGACGACCGCGAGACCTTGGCCTTCTTTAGCGCCTTGAAAATCTTCTCGTAGCTTGCGCGGCGCCCCTTGACGGCTGCGGCCGGCTTGCCGTTGCGAAGCGAGGCGAAGGCGGCGCCGGGGGCGATTGTCTTGCCAGCGCCGTTCTTCAGATTGCGCAGCGCGACGACGTAGGTGTGGCCTTCTAGGAAGTTCTTTGCCGGGTGGATCATCAGCAGCTGACCCTTTGCTTCGCTGATCGCGTCGGCGTTGGTGTCAAGCTCAACCCAGATCGGGTGGCGCTGCCCGGTCTTGACGTCGATCACGACGATCGGTGCATTGGCCTTCGAGTACTGGGCAATGTCGGTGATCGGAGCGGCGCCGGTCTTGGCGATGTCGATCCCGGGAACGTAGGTCAGCAGAGCGCTGCCTGGGCTGAAGCCGTCGTTACGGTTTAGTTCGGGCGGGAAGCCGGACTTGCCCTTGATGTTCTTGGGGAACTGGCTGGCGCTGAAGTTGAGCCGCAGTCCGGTGTCGGAACCCTTCTGGGCGACGGTGTGGAAGTTGCTCGGGAACGGGAGGATGCAGGAGCGCGTGTCGAGCGGATCGCAGCCCGATGCGGTGGCGCCAGCAGCAGGAATTAGAGTTAGCGCAGCGACAGTGATCGCGGCAACAGCAAAGCGGTTCTTAAGCATCTTCTCTCCCCATTAGATGTCGGCTCCCCGCCGAACAGATCCGAAAGCTATCACGTGCGCGCACGCGCTGTGGCAGTTCGGTGGCGCTGTTGCCAAATGGCCAGCTCGCGGTGGTAGAAGTAGCCAGTGCGCCTCACTGCCAGCCGCCGCGATGCGGACCCAGACCGCCAGAACGACCTGCTGCTTTTCCTCGACGATCCGGTCACCGGGCTGCTGCCATGGTTTGCGATTTCGTTCCTTGCCGGGCCGCTGACGTTCTTCTGGGCCTCTGTCGTATCGCTACTGCTGTCGGCAGGGTTAGTGGCGGGGTCGAAGCTGCGTGGCGAGGACGCAAAAGTGCTTGAGATTTCGGACTTCGCCTTCTTCATCGGATTGACGATCGTTGCCGCGACTGCCGGGCCAAGCGTGATTAGCTGGCTCAGCGACCACGCCGATGAAGTTGCGAACGTTGCGATTGCTCTTCTCGCCTATGGCTCGCTCGCAATTGGCAGGCCATTTACGAGCCAGTACACAGTCAATCGCTTCCCCAACGCAAGTGATGAGCTGACAGCGCACCTAGACCGCGTCGGAACGACGGTTTGGGCACTAGCTCTGACCTTCGCCGCAGCTGCCGGCTTCTACGGCGAGTTCGTGTTGCCCGACCTCTCGACCAACCTTTGGACCGGTTGGATTCTGCAAACCGCTCCCTTGATCATCGCTTTCAACGCGACGCTCTGGTTTGATCGCCGCGCACTGGCGCGGCAGGCAGGCGAGCCGCCCTCTCCAAGTGTCTGGGCGCTGCTGCGCAACATCAGCTTTTGGTTGATACCGAGCGGCGCCCTGTCACTGATCTTCAACAGCGCACCGCAATCGGTTGGCTGGCTGTTGGTTGCGATCGGAGTCGTTCTAACGCTGCTCTTCTGGGCGCTTCAGGCGCGCGAGGATGGCCGAGTTCGGATCGTCGACTCGCCCTGAACGCGCGGCCCCTAAACGGATACAGGGATCGTGCGGTACTGATTGAGGAAGGTCGAGCTGAGCCGCGTTGGCTCGCCGTCGAGCTTCATATCAGGGAAGCGGCGCAGCGTCTCCTCGAGCCAGATCTTCATCTCCAGCCTCGCCAGTCCGGCGCCGAGGCAGAAGTGACGGCCGCCGCCTCCGAAGCCCTGGTGCTCGTTCGGCGTGCGGGAAGCGTCGAAGTGGTGGGGATCATCGAAGACGCTGGCGTCGCGGTTGCCAGAGACGTACCACATCAAAACCTTGTCGCCTTCGGCAATCGGCTGGCCAGCGATCTCAGTGTCCTTCGTCGCCGTGCGGCGCATGTAGGCGAAGGCGGGGTGGACGCGGACGAACTCTTCGACGACCTGCTCGCTCGGCGCCGATCCACTCTTCACGAGCTCCATCTGTTCTGGGTCCGAGAGCAGGCTGAAGAGGCCTGAGCAGAAGGTTGCGCGGGTCGAGTCGTTGCCGGCGACCATCAGTAGGAACCAGAACATGCAGATCTCTTCGGCCGTCAGCTTCTCGCCGTCAACTTCGGCGTCGAGCAGGGCGCTGGTGAGGTCGTCTTGGCGTTCAGCTCCGCGCGCCTCAACGAGGTTCCAGACGTATTCAAATACCTCTTTGAGCGCCGTCCAAGTGTCGCTCATGTCGCCAACTACTCGCGGGTCTTCGAAGGCTGTTGTGCGGTTGGTCCAATCGACCATCTTGTCGGCGTCTTCGCGCGGAGCGCCGAGCATGTCGCCGATCACCATCGCCGGTACGTAGACGCCAACGTCCTGAACTAGGTCGATTTTGCCGTCGGGGTGGCGCTCGAGCGCGTTGTCATAGACGAGGTTGACGATCTCGCGGATCCGGTCGGCGTGATCGAGCGAGCGCTTCGGTGTGAAAGCCTTCTGGACCAGCGCCTTGAGCCGGTCATGGCGAGGAGGATCCTGCGCGATCAGCATCATCCGGATGAAGTGGAGCGGCTCGTCTGGCGCGTCGTCGGGCTTTTGATCTTCGGGAAGGAACTGGTTTACGGCGAGGATGCCGCCCAGCTCTGAGGAGAAGGTTTCGAAGTCGCGCCCGACCGTCGCGATCTCTTCGAAGCGTGTGACAGACCAGAAGCCCTCCTCGTGAGCGAAGCCTTCGAGCGGGCTCCAGTGCACGGGCTGCTCGTTACGCAGCCGCTCGAAAACCTCGTGCGGCGGGCCGTCCTCCCAGAGTGAAAGGTCGCTGAGGTCGATTTGATTCAAGTCTGTGCCGGCGGTCGTCGTCATTGAGATTCTCTCGCGAGGGGTATTTGACAGGGTGTCAAGCGTGAACCCTATCGGATTAATCGGCGGGCGTCCAGCAGTCACCTGCGTATCGTGTAGCGAGTGTTAGGAGTAGCTCTCGCAACTGTGGCGCTCGCCGCAAGCGTCAACTCGGCCGCGGCCGATCGGCCACCGATCGCGTGGAACGCTATTCCCTACCCGGCAAAGCGCAAGGCTGAGATGGCCTCTTACTCGCAGCGGCACTATGGCTTTCGCCGCTACGGACTGCACAACCCAAAGGTGATCGTTCAGCACCTAACCGAGTCATCGACGTACCGCCCGATCTGGACGATGTTCGCCCAAGATGTTGCCGACGGTGAGCTAGGCGAGCTGCCCGGCGTTTGCTCGCACTTCATCATCGACCAGAACGGAAAGATCCATCAGCTAGTGCCGATCAGCTTGATGTGCCGCCACACAGTCGGCCTCAACTGGACGGCGATTGGGATTGAGCACGTTGGCTTCAAGCCGTCAGACGTGCTCGGCCGCGCAAAGGTGCGGGCCGCTTCACTTCGCTTGACCAACTGGCTGCGCTGCCGCGAAGGCATTGAGATCAAGAACGTAATCGGCCATAACGAAAGCGTGCAGTCGCGCTACCACCACGAGCGCGTGGCGCGGCTGCGAACCCAGACGCACGATGACTTCCCAACCAGCTCAATGCGCAAGTACCGCGCCGCGCTGCGCAAATTGACGTGCTGAGCGGTTCGCGCGTCAGCTTCCTTGGCCACTCGACCGTCGCGATCGAGGATTCAGGAGTTCGGCTGCTGACCGACCCTGTGCTGCGCGGAAGGATCGGCCACCTGCGCCGCCACGGCGCGCCGGTTGCCCCGGCCGCATGGGCCGGCGCCGATGGCATTCTGCTCTCGCACCTCCACCACGACCACTTCGACCGCCGCTCGCTACAGCTGCTTAGCCGCGCAACGCCAATCGTCGTTCCGCGTGGCGGCGGCGCGCTAGTTCGCGAGCTTGGCTTCACGAGCGTCGAAGAGGTCATCGCCGGTGATCGCGTCAGCTTTGGAGCGCTCAGCGTGCTCGTCGTTCACGCCGAGCACGAGGGTGGTCGTGGGCCGCGCAGCGCCCATCAAGCGCAGCCGGTCGGCTACGTGATCGAAGGCCAGAAGCGGATCTACTTCGCAGGCGACACCGACATCTTCGACTCGATGGCCTCGATCGCAAAGCCAACGCTTGACCTTGCCTTGATCCCAATCTGGGGCTGGGGGCCAACGCTCGGGCCAGGCCATCTTGACCCGCGTTCGGCGGCTGATGCGCTGGCCTTGCTTGCTCCGCGAGTCGCCGTTCCGATCCACTGGGGGACGCTCTACCCGTTCGCGCTTGAGCGGCTGCGACCGCGTGCGCTGAGTGACCCGCCGCATCTCTTCAGCCGCTACGCGGGTGAGCTTGTGCCCCAGTGCGAGGTGCGGATCCTCGAACCTGGCGCCGCTACCGAGCTGTAGCTAGTCGCGCGCGCGCGGGCGCATCGCGGCCACAACCCAGGCCAGCATCACGGCCTGCAGCGGCAGCCGCGCCCAGAGCGCCGCCGGCGGAATCTTCGGGAAGCGCTCGGGGTGGGTAGCCATCTCAACGTTGGCTGGAAAGACGCCGATCAGAGTCAGGATTGCCAGCAGGCCGCCGGCGCGACGGACGCGCGGGTCGGGGCAGATCAGTGCGGCGCCGGCAACAATCTCGGTCACGCCGCTGGCGACGATCAGTTCGTCATGGGCTGGCAGCCAAGCAGGCATCATCGGTTTGTAAAACCACGGGCGGATGAAGTGCATCGCTCCGGCGTAGATCAGGGCGGGGCCGCAGAGGAATCGGATCAGGCGCATCACTAGAGATTAGGCGCCGGCGGTAGCGTGAAGGCTTCGATGCCAATCGCAATCACCGGCTCCTCGCTGGCATCGGCACGGGCCGTGATCGAGAGCGGGTGATCGGCGCTGTCGGTTTCGAAGACGGCCATCGCGATGTTGCGCCCACCGAGCGCCGCAGCGAGTGCGCTTACGCCATCGACAAGATGCTCGATTCCACCGATCGTTCCAGCTATCTCGCCGCTAGTTGGATCAACGTTGAACGGCGGCAGCGGCTTAACTTCAGGCAGCGTCGGCGGCTCCGGCTCCAATTCGGCTGCGTGGTCGATCAGTACTACGCGGTCGCCAAGGTTGACTTCGATCGCGCAGAAGCGCTCGCAGTCAACTGTTGCCGGCCCAACGCCGGGCTCGCGGTCAACGACGGCGATCGCGCGGATCGCGTTCGAGTGATGGAGGAACTCGCGCAGCGTGACGACGGCGAAATCGAGCTCGCCGACGCTCGCGACTAGTTCCAGCTCTTCTGCTGCGGGTTCGTCCATCGCTTTGAAGCTATCAGTGGACTGCCGTCGGTCGGCCTGCGAAGCTGTAGCGGTGGGATTCACGCTGACAGGACCAAGCTTAACTTTGCGCCCTCCGCAGCAGGGCGACGCTGAAGCTCTGCTCGCGCTCGCCAGCGACCCGGAGGTGACGCGCTGGTTCTC
>JBIHZY010000084.1:0-7801 GCA_044240185.1 Solirubrobacteraceae bacterium | reverse complement strand
CGGCTACGTCCTTGCCTAAATCTGAAGCGGTGATAGTTGCCACGAGGAGATGGTACGGTGCCGCGCTATGCGTAATCTCAAGACGTTCTCAGCCCTGACCACTGCTGCCCTCAGCCTGACGCTTGCCGCTTCGGCTGGAGCCGCCGCGCCGACCGTTGTAAAGGTCGGCCCGCTGCCCGGCACGCCAGCCAAATACAACAAGGTCTTCATCTCCAAGTACGGGCCAAGCAGCGCGAAGAAAGTACTGCTGCTGATCCCCGGCACAAACGGCGGCGCTGAAAACTTCGCGCTCGTTGGCCCCGAGATGGCAAAGAAGGTTCCTGGCCTTCAGGTCTGGGCGATGGATCGCCGCGAGCAGGCGCTTGAGGACAACTCGATGATGCAGAAGGTGCTGGCCAACAAGGCAACGCCTCAGCAGGCGCTGGACTACTACCTCGGTTGGGTTCTCAACCCAGATCAGACGGAGAAGTTCGTGCCGAAGCAGGCGAAAGATTTCAAGTTCATGAAGGACTGGGGCATGAAAATGCAGCTTGAGGATGCCCGCGCCGTGATCCTTCAGGCTAAGAAGCAGGGCAAGACAGTGATCCTCGGCGGGCACTCGCTCGGCGCCTCAATGGCCGCCGCTTATGCCGCATGGGATTTCAACGGCAAGCCCGGTTACAAGGACATCGCCGGCATTGTCGCGATCGACGGCGGCTTGGCTGGCACCTTCGACTCAACAGATACGGCCGCAGCCGCCCGCGCCAGCCTTGCCAAGCTCGAGGTCACGGCGGCCAACCCCGACGGCCCGTGGGCAAACCTGCTCGGCCTCACGGGATTTGCTTGGGCCACTGGGCCGTTCGCACAGATCGGCGCGCTTGCCGCGCTGAAGGCTCCGAACGCGCCATCAACGCTCGCCTCGTTCGCGCTGCTGCCTTCTTATCTGAAGGCCAGCTTCCCAACGACCAACGAAGGCGCCCTCGGTTTCGCCTTCGACAACGACACCTCGCCCAAAGCGCTCTCGCTGATTCAGGTTCGCGCCGGGCAGATGGCCGCCAGCGGCGATCCTCGCGGCTGGCAGAACGGCGAAGTGACGCCGATCCAGAACGTCGCTAAGGGATTCGCCGGCAACCAGTACGGCACCAACAGCGTTGATTGGTACTACCCGTCGCGACTGAACGTTGACAGCGGCGGCGCCAGCTCACTGAATCGCAACAGCCCGGCCGCGAAGGTGCTTGGGCTACGGGTGTGGCACATCAAGGGCGTAAACATTCCTTACTACGCCTTCCAGACCTCGCTCAGCGGCTCGCGCGACGGAGTCGTCAACGGCGCGAAGAACTTCGCTGCGCGATCGAAGGTTCCAAAGGGCGGCCTTGTAATCGTTGACCGCAAGGACTCAACAAGCCATCTTGATCCGCTGCTGGCAGCGCCGGCAACTAACGATTTCCTCAAGACGGTGATCCCGTTCCTGAAGACGAAGATCAAGACCCGTTGACCATTCGCTAAACTTTTCAACATGACGTTTCGACTCCTTGCCGCGCTTCCAGTTTCGGCCGTCAGCCTGCTGCTGGTTGCCCCGGCTGCGCTCGCCGCAACGCAGGAGCCGATCAGCGGTGAAGGAACCTACGGTGCGGCAACAGACCGCGTTATCACGATGACTGGCTTCATGGTTATCGCCTTCTTCCCGCTCTTCATTCTCTGCATGAGCCTGCTGCAGTGGCGGCTTGAGAAGCGCAAAGAGGCTCGCAAAGACGCAGCGAAGCGGCTCAAGGCCGCGGCCGGCGACAGCTGGCAAGCCGGCTGGTAGAGCCGCGGCCGCTCGCGCGCTGCGTTAGGCTCGCCCGATGACGACCTACCTCGTAACCGGCGCAACAGGCTTTATCGGTAGCAACCTCGTCCAGAGACTTCTGGCCCGCGGTGAAAGTGTCCACGCAATCGTGCGCGAAGGCTCGCGTGAGCGCTTCGAAGCGCAGATCCAGCACTGGCCCGGCAACGAGAAGCTGAAGCTCGTCAGCGGCGATCTGCTGGAGCCGATGATGGGCGTCAGCGAAGAGTGGATCGCTGAGCACCGCGGCAAGATCGACCACGCCTTCCACCTCGCGGCGATCTACGACATGACGGCCTCCGAGGCGCGCAACGAGGAGCTGAACACAGGTGGCACGGCTCACCTCTTGGAGCTGGTCGCCGAACTACAGCCGGGCACGCTCCACCACGTCTCATCGGTCGCCGTCGCTGGCTCCTACGAAGGCGTCTTCACAGAGCAGATGTTCGACGAAGGGCAGACGCTTCCGTCGCCCTACCACCGCACCAAGTTTGAGTCCGAGAAGCTGGTCCGCGATCTCAGCGCAGTGCCGTGGCGGATCTACCGGCCGGCAGTTGTGATCGGAGATTCGCGGACCGGCAAGATCGACAAGGTCGACGGCCCCTATTACTTCTTCAAGGCGATCCGGCGCGCGCGCAACGTTCTCCCCTCTTGGCTGCCTCTGATCGGCCCTGAGATCGGTGAGACGAACATCGTGCCGGTTGATTTCGTCGCCGACGCGATCGTCGAGATCGCTCACAAGCCAGGGCTCGACGGCAACGCCTTCCATCTCGCATCGCCGACGATGATGTCGTCGGCCGAGGCGCTCAATGATTTCGCCAAGGCCGCCAACGCCCCGCACCTTGCGCTGCGACTGCCGCCCGGCCCGCTCGACCCACTGACGGCGCAGACCAACGCGCTGCTTCGGTCGCTCCCCGGAGTGACAACGGTCGCCGAAACGGTGCTCGACGAGTTTGGCATTCCGCCTGAGGTACTCGAACACACCGGCTTCACTTGCTCGTTCGACACGGTTCAGACCGATGCTGCGCTCGCTGGCAGCGGCATTGAAGTCCCGCCGCTGGCTGATTACGCCCAGGTGATCTGGGACTACTGGGAGAACCACCTCGACGCCGGTGGCTTCGCCAGCAGCTCATTGCGCGCAGCGCTGAACGGGCGAACCGTCGTGATAACCGGCGGCTCAAGCGGCATCGGCCGCTCAGCAGCGCTGGAGATAGCGGCCGCCGGCGGCACGCCGCTGCTGGTAGCCCGCTCGCTCGACAAGCTCGAAGAGGTGAAGGCCGAAATCGAGTTGGCCGGTGGCAGCGCTTACTGCTACTCGGCCGACCTATCCGACATGGAATCGATCGACGAGCTCGTCGCGACAATCCTCTCGCAGCACGCCTCGATCGACATGATCGTCAACAACGCTGGCCGTTCGATCCGCCGATCGATGGCCAACAGCCTCGACCGCTTCCACGATTATGAGCGGACGATGCAGCTCAACTACTTCGGCGCAATCCGCCTCGTGATGGGTTTTATTCCGCACATGCAGCAGCGCCGCTTTGGGCACATCGTCAACGTCTCATCGATCGGCGTTCAGGCCAGCCCACCGCGCTTCAGCGCCTACGTCGCTTCGAAGTCGGCGCTCGATGCTTGGACGCGGGTCGTCAGCTCGGAAATGATCGGCAACAACATCACCTTTACGACGATCCACATGCCGCTGGTGCGCACGCCGATGATTGCGCCGACGAAGATGTACGACCACTTCCCGGCGATCTCACCGGACGAGGCTGGCTCGATGGTCTGCGACGCGCTGCAGCGCAAGCCGAAGCAGATCAACACCAGGCTTGGAACGATTGCTGAGGTCGGTTACGCGCTGGCGCCAAAGCTGCTCGACCAGATCCTCAACGCCGCCTTCCGCGTTTTCCCAGAGTCGGCGGCATCCTCGGGCCGCGACGCTGCGCCTGAGCAGAAGGCCAGCCTCGAGCAGATCGCGATGGCCAACCTGATGAAGGGGATTCACTGGTAAAGGGCAGAAGCGACGGGCTAGAATCACTATTCCTGACTTTGTGGTCAGCCGCCCCAAGTGATACTTTGCCGTTAGTTAAACGCGTTACCGAGGAGTTTGAGAGATGCCTGAAGTGACCTTCCCCTTCACAGCAGCCGACGTTGAGCGCACATGCACGCGCCTCTCGCAAGCGACGATGCTGCCCGGCACTGCCTTCACCGACCCGTCGGTTCTTGACTGGGAGCAGAAGAACTTTTTCCAGTCTGGCTGGGTCTGCGTCGGCCATCTCGGCCAGCTACGTGAGCGCGGCCAGTACATCTCGGCGCAGGTTGGGCCAACGAGCGTGCTCGTCGTTGCCGACGATGACGCCCTGCCGCGCGCCTTCATCAACAGCTGCCGCCATCGCGGCGCAAAGATCGTTGACGAGCCAGAAGGCCAGGTCCGGCGCCTGCGCTGCTCCTACCACGCCTGGTCTTACGGCTTCGATGGCTCGCTTACAAACGCTCCTTTCACCGACGACCTCGACGACTTTGACGCGAGCTGCATGGGCCTACACCCGGTCGACCTCGCCGTCGTCGAGGGGCTCGTGCTGATCGACCTCTCGGGTGAGGCTGGCCCACCGGCCGAGCACATCGGTGACCTCGCCAAAAAGCTCGCGCAGTACCGCCTCAGCGAGCTCAACCGCGGCGCCAAGGTTGTCTACGAGGTCAACGCGAACTGGAAAACGGTCGTCGAGAACTACAGCGAGTGCCTTCACTGCCCCGGCATTCACCCCGAACTAAACCGCCTGTCGCATTACCTCAGCGGCGAGACAATGAGCGGCGACGGTGCTTGGTGCGGCGGCTCGATGGACCTTGCCGAGGACGCCGAGACGATGGGCAAGGATGGCGGCGGCAACCACCGTGAGCCGATCGAAGGCCTCGGCGAAGCGGACCTGCGCACTGTCCTCTACTTCACGATCTTCCCTAACGCGATGGTCTCGCTGCACCCCGATTACGTGATGCTGCACACGCTCTGGCCGAAGGCGCCGAACCTCACCGAAGTGACCTGCGAATGGCTCTTTGAGGACCGCACGATCGCCGCAGCCGACTTTGACCCCAGCGACGCCGTCGAATTCTGGGATCAAGTCAACCGCGAAGACTGGGGCGTCTGCGAACTGACCCAGAAGGGCCTCGGCGACGGCACGCTGCCAGCCGGCCGCTACACGAAGCAGGAGGACGTAGGTCACAAGTTCGATGTGATCGTCGCCCAGCGCTACCTCGAAGCGCTCGGCGCCGAGATTCCTGCCCGTAAATAGTTCCGACTCTGTTTGACAGCGGACCTCCAGCGCGGTAGGAATAGTGCTCTGTCCAAAGCGCCTGAAGATCCCAAGAGCGGCCTCTCGCGCCGCTCACTTTTTGCCCGCACCGGGGCGGCGGCACTGGGCGCAACGACGCTCGCGGGCCTCGCCGGCTGTGAGAACACGACGACGCCTGTGGCGGCAGATGGCACCGCCAGCAGCGGGCCCGGCCTGCTGGGCGACCCAACCGCTGGAGGCCCTGTCGATTCGGCCGGTATTCCGCTCGCGCGGCGTGACTATCCGGTCACTCTCCCGCGCTTTACGGAGCCTGTCTCGGCGTCGGAGAAGCCAGAGACAGGAGGCGTATTCAAGATCTACAGCTACGCCGACTACCTCAACCCTGACGTACTGAAGGAGTTCGGCAAGCAGGAGGGCGTGGAGGTCAAGGTGACGACCTTCGACAGCGTCGATGAAGCGTTCTCGAAGCTGAGCACAGCCGGGTTGGAGTTCGACGTGATCGTCTCGACCCCAGACCAGCTCTCAAAGCTCGTCGGGCGCAAGCTGCTCCAGCCGCTCAACGAAGAGCTAGTGCCAAACCTTGAGAAGAACATCTGGGAAGAGATTCACAGCCCCTTCTACGACGTTGGCTCGCGCTACACCGTTCCTTACGTCGTCTACACGACCGGAATCGGCTGGCGCAATGACAAGGTCGATGTCGATCCAGCCAGCCTTGAGAACGGTTGGAACGCGCTCTGGGACGCAACCAGTCAGCGCGGTAAGACGCAGCTGCTCGACGACAAGCGCGAAGCGCTCGGGATGGCGATGCTGCGCGAAGGTCAGCCGAACATCAACACGGCATCGCCTGAGATCGTCAACATCGCGCTAGCGGCGCTTGATGAGCTGGCCCAAAACGTGCGGCCAAAGGTTCAGATCTCTGCCTACGAGACGCTGCCGGCGGGGCGCATCACGATCGGCCAGATGTGGTCGGGGGACCTGCTCTCCGGCGCGATCAATTACCTCCCCGAGGGCACCCCGGCCTCGGTTATGTCGTACTGGTACCAGCCTGAGGGCGGCCCGGTCTTCAACGACATCCTGACTATCGCCGCGGCCTCAAAGAAGCCGGTTATCGCCCATCGCTTCCTCAACTACATGATGGAACCGCAGGTCGCCTACGACAACTTCGTCAATTACGTTGGCTACCAGCCGCCACAGAAGTCGCTCAACGCGGCGAAGCTCTTCGACGAGGGAATCCTGCCGAAGTCGCTGAGCAACGCAGTCGTCACGCAGGAGGCCTACGCGGCCGGCAACGGCTTCCTAACGCTGACCGCCGAAGGTGAGCAGGCTTGGGAGAAGGCCTGGTCGAAGTTCCGGGCGGGCTAAAGATGCAGAAGCGCAGGATCTGGGGCTTCTTTGCCGCGCCAGGGATGCTCTGGCTTGGGCTTTTCTTTGTTGTCGCCTTCTATGCCGTGATCAGCGTTGGGCTCGGCAACATCAACACGCTCTACCAGCCGATCCCGCACTGGAACCCGCTCGACTGGAACGTTGGCTACCTAATTCAGGCGATCGAGTCGGTAATCCCCGGCGGCCAGAACTGGCCGGTCGTCGTTCGCAGCGTGATCTACATCACGGTCGCAATAATTGGCGCGCTATTGATCGGCTACCCGGTCGCCTACTACGCCTCACGCCACGCTGGCCGTTGGCGCGGGCTGGTTGTCGTGCTGCTAATCCTGCCGTTCTGGATCTCATACATCATGCGGATGTTCGCCTGGACAAATCTGCTCGCGCCTGAAGGCTATGGCTCAAAGGTCCTTAGCGCGCTTTCGATCGACACGCTCTTCTCATCGATCGGGCTGCTCGACGGCACCGACTGGCTTGGCGGCCAGGGAATCACCGTGATCATCGCCCTGATCTACGGCTATGTGCCGTTCTTCATCCTTCCGCTCTTTGCTTCGCTCGACCGCATAGACCAGCGCGTTATCGAAGCCGCGCGCGACCTTGGTGCGCCGCCACCGAGCTCATTCTGGCGCGTGATCCTGCCGATGTCGAAGCCGGGAATTCTCGCCGGACTGGTGCTCGTTGCGCTGCCGATGGCCGGCGACTATTACACGCAGACGCTGATGAGCGGCTCGCCCTCGACGAGCATGATCGGCAACACGATTAACGATTACATCCAAGGCGGGCCCGATAAGTCGCTCGGCGCGGCGATGACGATTCTGCTCTCCGTCGTGCTGCTCTTCTTCATGCTCTATTACCTACGCTCGCTGCGCCGTGATCAAGGCGAGGTGGCCGCATGAGCGCCGCACCGACAGAGCAGGCTGCGACGAGCAAGCCCGCGCGGCGCCCGGGATTCTCACTCGGCAACCCGTGGAGCAAGCCGCGCTGGCTCACCGGCGTCACCTGGGTCTACATCCTTTGGTCGCTGCTGCCGGTGCTGCTGGCGATCCGCGTGGCCTTCAACGAAGGACGCTCTCGCACGGCAATCGACGGTTGGTCGCTGAAGTGGTTCTTTGGCGACAACAGCTTCAGCGTCTTCGGTGACCCGGCGCTTCAAGACGCGCTGACCCACAGCCTCTTGCTAGCCGGACTGGCGATGCTGATCGCCACGCCGCTTGGGATAATGCTCGCGATCGGCCTGCAGCGCTGGCGCGGCCGCGGTTCCGGGCCAGCCAACGTTGTCGCGCTACTGCCGCTCGTCACGCCGGAGCTGGTATTCGCAGTTGGCCTCTTCCTGCTC
>JBIHZY010000004.1:0-24014 GCA_044240185.1 Solirubrobacteraceae bacterium | reverse complement strand
GCGCCAATCAGCAAGATCAGACCCGAGAACGAGAAGAACCACTTCGACGCACCCATGAAGTCCCAGCGGAAGCGCTGCCGCGTCGAGTGCGTGCCAAGCATCGCCGGGCTTGCGGCGATCTTTGAGCCCGCCAGCCTGCCGAGCACTGCCTGAGTCAAGAGGACGGCCGTCAAGAAAGAAACGAGCGTGCCGACACCGAGCGTGAAGGCGAATCCCTTGACGCCAGCGGTCGCGAGCATGAAGAGGATGAAGGCGACCATGAAAGTGACGACGTTGGCGTCAATAATCGCCGAGAGGCCCTTGCGATAGCCCTGACTGATCGCGACTGGAATTGAGCGCCCGAGACGGACCTCTTCCTTGACTCGTTCGAAGATCACGATGTTGGCGTCGGCGGCCACGCCGATCGTCAGGATCAAACCGGCGATTCCAGGCAAGGTCAGCGTGATTGGGATCAGCTTGACGATCGCGAAGAGGAATGCGGCGTAGACACCGAGCGCGCCGATTGCGATCAGCCCAAGCAAGCGATAGACGATCAGCAGGAAAAGCGCCACGAGGGCAAAACCGATCAGGCCAGCGATGATCCCCTGGTTGAGAGCAGCCTTACCGAGTGAGGCTGAGACCGACGAGGCTGAGATCAGGTCAAGCTTGATCGGAAGCGCGCCGGTCTTGAGCAGATTCGCCAGCTCCTGCGCGGTTTTGATCGTGAAGCCGCCAGAGATCTCCGAACCGTTCGTCGCGTCGATCCCGTCAGGGTTCTGCTGGAAGTCGATGTAAGGAGCCGAGATCAGCTCGCCGTCGAGCACGATCGCGAAGTGTTGGAACGCGCTTTGCGCGTCACCACCAAAGAAACTGTCCTGCCCGCGCTGAGCGATCTCGCGCGTGATCTCCTGCCAGGTTGCCTGACCCTTTTCCGTGAAGCTGAAGTTGACGGTCGGCGCGCCGCTGCCTCCAGCGCCGTTGGCGAAGCTCTGCTTCGGGTCGGTGATGTCGGTACCGCTAAGCGCCGGATTGTCGTTCAGCACGTAGTACTGATCGGCACCCGCGCCCTTCGCAGGGCCCTCTGCCTGTACGACAATCGTGCCTGGCTTCACCTCAACAATCGAGGTGTCAGCGCTCTGCGCGATCTTCTTCGTCTCAATCTCGGCATCGAGATCGGCCTTCGTCTCCTGTGGACCCGCGAGAACCTTTTTCGTCTTGTCATTGACGAGGTAGTACGAGCCGGTTGTCGTCTCTTTACCGGTGTCCGTCTTGGGGCAGCTAGCGGCGCGTTCAACTGCGTCGTATTGCGTCAGCGCGCCTGCGCCACTGCCGGCCGAGGAGCCGCCGGTTACCTCCGCGTCGGCTGGCGCTGGCTTGCAGCCAGGCCCGAGAACGTTCGTTTCCCAGTCGTAGAAGTAGAGCTGGGCAGTCTTCCCTACCTGCGCCGCCGCTTGATCGGCGTTCGTGACGTTCGGAAGCGACACGTCAATCTGGTCGGCGCCTGTCCGTTGAATCTCCGGCTCGGCAACGCCGAGCGTGTCAATTCGCTTGCGCATGATGTCGATCGTCTGATCGACCGACTCACTAGTGACCTGGGCCTGTTTGGTCGGCTTCGCTTGGTAGACCAGCGAGACGCCGCCCTTGAGGTCCAACCCAAGCACGGTGGGCTTGGTTGCGATCACGAGCCCGGAGAGAACGAGCAGCCCGGCCACGAACAGGAGAATGAATAAGTTGCGGCGGCGGTCGGTCATCGAGCTAGAGAGACTACTTCGCGGGCGTCAGGACTAGCAGCAGCCCGCCGTCGTCGTCATAGGCTGGGAAGAGATCGGCGCTCGCCTTGGCCGGAAGATCGCCCTCAGCGTGAACCTCCACCTGCTTGTCAAGTGAGCGCACCCCCCACTCCAACACGGTTTCGACCGGATCGCCGTCGCCATCGAATTGAAGGCCCAAGACGTCGTTAACTGGCCGGCCGAGCACGCGTTCATCGTCGAGCCCGGTCAACTCAAAGGCGCCTCGGCCGCAGGCGATCACGCGGGCGTCTTTGTCGCAAACGAAGAACGCAGCGTCTGGAGCCGGGAAGTAATCGTCGAGCAACTCGAAGATGAAACCGAAGCCGCACTCACGGCAGCCTTTCGGTTCAGCACGGAAGCCGTTCCCGGCATCAACAGAGAGCGAGCGATTGCCGCATTGGGGACAGATGAAATGGTGCGCCATTAGAGCGTTCAAGGGTAGGGGTAGTCAGCCCGCGCTGCGCCGCGCCCGTCGCTAACGATGGTTAAAACAGAGCAGAGTCACGCGGCGGCTCGAGCCCGAGGTGCTCGTAGGCGCGCATTGTGGCCGTCCGGCCGCGAGCGGTACGACTGATCAGCCCACACTGCACTAGGTATGGCTCGTAGACCTCTTCGATCGTGTCGGACTCCTCGCCGACGGCGATCGACAGCGTTGAGAGGCCCACCGGCCTGCCGGAATAGGTCGTGCAGAGGACGGTCAAAATTTCGCGGTCGAGCCGGTCACAGCCAAGCTCATCGACCTCGAGCAGTTCGAGCGCGCTGCTCGCCGCCTCGGCCGTAACAGTTCCGGTGCCGCGTACCTCCGCCCAGTCGCGAACGCGGCGCAGCAGCCGGTTGGCGACGCGCGGCGTGCCACGACTACGCGAGGCAATCGCCAGCGCTCCGTCGTCGTCGAGCGAGACTTCGAGGATTGCCGCCGAGCGTCTAACTATTGCCGCGAGCTCTTCGGGACCGTAATTCTCAAGCCGGTACTGAATCCCGAAACGGTCACGCAGCGGCGTCGACAGAAGCCCTGCGCGAGTGGTCGCGCCGATCAGCGTGAACGACGGCAGCTCGAGCGTGACAACGCGAGCACCAGCGCCTTGGCCGATTGTGATCGGTAGGCGCCGATCTTCCATCGCCGGATAGAACGTCTCCTCCAGCGCGCGACTGAGGCGGTGAATCTCGTCGACAAAGAAGACCGAGCCAGGCTCGAGCGCCGTCAGCAGTGCGGCGATGTCGCCTTTGCGCTCCAGCGCCGGTCCCGCCGTCTGAACAAAAGGGACTCCCAGCTCGGTGGCGATGATCTGGGCTAGCGACGTCTTGCCGAGCCCAGGAGGGCCAGCGAGCAGGACGTGGTCGAGAGGCTCCTCGCGCGCCGTCGCGGCCTCCAACGACACTGCGAGCTGATCGCAGAGGGCCTGCTGGCCGATGAAATCCTCAAGCGTCTGCGGGCGAAGCGAGCGATCGAGCTCGTCCTCTTGGGCAAGCGCGCCGGGCGTCATGATCGGCGCCTCTTCTGGGAACTCGTCGCTCATTGACGGGCCGCCTTTAGTGCGCTCTGGAGCAGATCCTCGGCGCTCTCCCCTTCCGCCCCGGCCACAAAGCCGTCGGCCTCCTGAATCGTGAACCCAAGTTCAACCAGGCCGTCACGGGCGATTCTGCGTGGGTCGTCACCGCGAGTGACGGTGATCTCGCCGTCATCTACCGCTAGCGCAACCATCTTCTCGCGCAGCTCGACAAGGATTCGCTCGGCCGTCCGTTTGCCGATCCCCGGCACTGCCTGCAGGCGAGCGACGTCGCCGCTCGCAAGCGCGCTGGCGAGCTCGCGGGGCGGGCCACCGCTGAGCATCGCGAGCGCGACCTTCGGGCCGACCCCTTGGACGCCAAGCAGCATTAGGAACAGATCGCGTTCTTCCTCGCTCGCGAAGCCGTAGAGCGCCATTGAGTCATCACGGACGACAAGGTGACAGTGGAGAGAGACCGGCTCACCGACCGCCGGAACGTGAGCAAGAGTCTCGGCCGATACGGCTAGGTGGTACCCGACACCGCCGCCGGTCTGGATGACGACGTATTCCTCGCGCCTGCCGACTACCTCGCCGCTGATGAAGGCAATCATGCGACGCGCGTGTCAGGAACCTGAGCGCGCAGCGTGGCACTGCGCAGCGGGGCGTGGTTGGCGTGACAGATAGCGACTGCTAGCGCGTCTGCGGCGTGGTCGGGCGTCGGTGGCTCGGGCAGCGAGAGCAGGCTCTGAACCATCCGCGTGACCTGCTCCTTGGGAGCACGGCCGCTACCGCAGACAGCGCCCTTGACCTGCTGCGGTGTGTAGTCCTCGCAAGGAATAGAGCGCCGGCCGGCTGCCATCAACACGACGCCGCGAGCCTGGCCAACGGCGAATGCCGAGCGGACGTTCTGCCCGAAGTAGATTGCCTCAAGCGCGAGCGCGTCGGGGTTGTGACGATCGAGCAGTTCCTCGACCTGGACGAACAGATCAGCCAAGCGGTGCTCCGGTGAACGCTCGGCGCGCGTTCGCATAACGCCGCCATCGAGCGCTACGAGGCGCCCGGCGCGCCTGCGCACAACTCCATACCCGGTATTGGCGATACCGGGATCGATGCCAAGGACGATCATTACGTTTGATTCTGCGCCTTCGCCCGGATGCCTCCCCCGAGCGGGCGGTCGTTACGGCTTCGCTGCGGCGGCGGCGCGGGCGCTACTGAGCGACTCACCTGAAGCGACGCGCTCAAGCCCAAGCCAGCAGAATTCCATTACGCGGTCAACTACGGCAGCACGTGGAACCGTGTCGTGGTCGTACCACCAGTGTGCGACCGCCTGCGTGGCGCCTGCCAGCAACTGGGCGTGGAGTTCGAGGTAGAGAGCGCCATCGCCCTGATCGGCCTTGCCGTGGTCGACGCGATCGGGATCGGAAGCCATCAACGCCGCAATCACTCCAACTGCCTGCGACTGAACAGCCGCTAGCGACTCGACGATGTCAGGGTCAGCGGCATCGCGGAAGAGCACGCGCCAGGCGTCGCGGTCTTCTTCGACGAACGAAAGAAAAGCATCGACTCCGAGCCGCAGTCGCTCCTCTCCGGTCGCGCCGCTCTCAGCGCAGGTCTCAAGGCGGGCGAAGATCTCAGTCGCATGACGTCCGAGTAGCTCGGCGTGGAGCTCGCGCTTGGATCCAAAGTGTTCGTAGATCAGCGCCTTCGAAACGCCCGCCTCGCTCGCGATCTGCTCGAGCGAACAACCGTCGTAACCCGAGCGTGCGATCACGACAGCAGCAGCGTCGAGGATCTTATCGCGGCGCTGCGGTGCACTCATCCGGCGGCGGGGCGTTTCAGTCATCGCCGCCATTCTGACAACACTCTCCGACTAGTTACGAAAATCTTCTGCAGCGACGGTCAGCCGGCGATCCGTTCAAGCACTTCGGCGTCGATCTCAAAGTTCGCGTGGATGTCGCCAACATCATCGTTCTCCTCGAGCGCGTCGATCATCTTCAGCAGCTTCGAAGCATCACCTTCGTCGATCTCAACCCGCACCGCTGGCCTCTGGACGAGCTCAGCCGACTGGTACTCAATGCCCTCGGTGTCGAGTGCACTGCGGACCTCCGAGAGCGACGCCGCCGGCGTGATCACTTCGTACACGTCCTCGTCAATCTCAATCTCTTCGGCGCCAGCGTCAATCGCGACGATCAGTTGTTCCTCGCTGTAGCTCTCAGCGTCGACGACGATCAAGCCGCACTGCGAGAAGAGGTAGGCGACCGAGCCGGGTTCGCCGAGACTGCCGCCGAACTTCGTCAGCGTGTGGCGAACGTCGGCGCCGGTGCGGTTGCGGTTCTCAGTCAGTGCTTCGATCAGCATCGCCACGCCGCCCGGGCCATAGCCCTCGTAAACGACAGCCTCGTAGGCCGCGGCGTCGGCTCCTGCTCCAGTTCCGCGGTCGATCGCGCGCTCGATGTTGTCCTTTGGCATCGACGCGTCCTTCGCCTTCTGAACTGCGAGCGCAAGTGAAGGGTTGCCGTCGATCTCGCCACCGCCCTCCTTGGCGGCAACCGTTATCGCGCGGCCGAGCTTTGTGAAGAGTTTGCCGCGGCGTGCGTCAACGATCGCCTTCTTGTGCTTGATCCCCGCCCATTTGGAATGGCCTGCCATCGCTTAACCAATGGTAATGCCCGGATCAATCAGCGAGTACTTCGGGGTGCTCTCGATACCAGTCGAGTGTCAGCGCAAGGCCTTGCTCAAGGCTAACCTTCGGCTCCCAGCCCGTCAGGCCGCGCAGCTTTGCGGAATCGATGTACTGACGGTCGATCTCGCCGTCGGGGACGCCTGCACCGCGGACGTCGGGAGCTTGATCGAAGGCGGCTATCTGGCAGAGCGCCTCGACCACATCGAGTGCTCGGCGCGGAACGCCGCTGCCGGCATTGAACGCCTCGCCCCCAGCAGCGCCGACGTCCAATAGGTCGGAGATCGCAAGATATGCGTCGACGGCGTCCTCGACGTACAGAAAATCGCGCTCGGGGGAACCGTCGGAGCGAATTACCGGGGCGCGACCTGCAATCACGGCGGCCGCAGTTTCAGGGATCAAGCGCGAGCGGTTTTGATCCCCGCCGCCGTAGAGGTTCGCAAGCCGAGTTACGGCGACCGGAAGTCCGAACGTTGCCCAGTATGAGCGGCTGATGATGTCTGCAGCGGCCTTTGAAGCGTCATACGGGTGCGAGGCCTCAAGCGGCATCGTCTCTACGTACGGAAGTACCGGGCTGGCACCGTAGGCCTTGTCCGACGATGCGACGACAACGCGCTGGACCTCACCGAGTCGAGCTGCCTCAAGCACGTTCCATGTGCCGAGGACGTTGGCCTCAAAGGTCGGGCGAGGTGAAAGGTTTGCGGTGCCGACAATCGCCTGCGCCGCAAGATGGATGATTGTGTCGATCGGTCCGTCAGCGACGGTCCGCTCCAGCAAATCGGCGTCAAGGAGATCTCCATCGACGACTTCGCACTCTGACTCGACCGATTCCAAGACGAGCGGGCTGAGCGGCTGGGGATTAAGCCTCAACACCGTGACGTTCGCGCCGAGCTCTACGAGCCGGCGAGTCAGCCACGACCCGAGCAAGCCGTGTGCTCCGGTGACGAGCACCTTGCGCCCGGCCATCGCGGCTCCGTACGGAGTGCTTACCAGCGGCGCCATGGGGCCTCGTTGCGGTCGTAGAGATCGTTCAGCATCAGCGTGTCCTTGTAGGTATCCATGCAGGCCCAGAAGCCGTTGTGGCGATGGGCCCGTAGTTGCCCCGTCGCCGCCAGCGCTTCCAGCGGTTCGCGCTCCAGCACGCTATCGCGATCGAGCTCGGACAACAGTTCAGGGCCAGCGCAGAGAAAGCCGCCATTGATCCACTGTTCGGCGCGCGGCTTTTCGTGGAAGCCAGTGATCAGGCCATCGTCAAGGTCGAGCACGCCGAACGGAAGCTCCGGTTGTACTGCTGTCACTGTCACTGGCGAGCCGCTCTGCTGATGTTCGAGTAGTAGCGACGCGAGGTCGATATCACTGACGCCGTCGCCGTAAGTGAGGCAGAACTGGTCGCCGCCGAGCCGATCGGCGACGGCCGCCACTCGGCCCCCTGTCGGCGTGTCGATGCCCGTGTCGATGCACTCGACACGCGCCATTTGAGGCCACTGCGTGGCACCGACGAATCGCTCAATCTGATCGCCGAGATAGCCGGTGAGTAGCCAAATGTCGCGAAAGCCAGCTGCCAAATAGCACTGAGCAACGTGCCAAACAATTGGCATTCCACCGATCTCGACTAGCGGTTTGGGGATGCTCGCGCCCTGGTGCTGGAGACGCGTCCCGCGACCGCCGCAAAGAATCAGTACAGGTGTCTCCTCGGGCGCCATTGGCGCGTGATGCTCGCAGGACTGCGCGCGCGGTGTCGGCAGAGGGAGTGCAAGCGCGGCTAACCTGTCGAATCGTGAAAGCTGCAGACGAGATCTTCAAGGCCTACGACATTCGCGGGCTTTACGGCAAGCAGATCGACGGCGACCTTGCCGAGGAGATCGGGCGCGCCTTCGTCCGCGTACTCGGCGAGATGACCGGCCGCGACACAGCCGACCTAGGCATTGGCCTTGGCCACGACATGCGCCTCGAAGCTCCAGAGTTGGCCGAGCGATACCTGCAGGGGATGATCTCGGAGGGCGCTCACGTGATCAACATTGGCGAGGTCGGTAGCGAGATGCTTTATTGGCTCGTCGGCAGCCGCGAGCTCGATGGCGGCCTGATGTGTACGGCTTCGCACAACCCGAAGGCTTACACCGGCGCGAAGCTGGTCAAACGCGGAGCTATTGCTCTCTCAGGCGACAGCGGCATTGGCGACATCCGCGACATGCTGAAGGCCGGACTTGGCCCGGCGCCCGGAGGCGGAACCTCGGAGTCGATCAAGATCTACAACCCTTTCCGCGCCGCCGCGCTGGAGTTCATTGATCCCACCACGGTCAAGCCGCTGAAGGTCGTCGTCGATGGTGGCAACGGAATGGCGGGGCCGATGGTTGGTCCGCTGCTCGAGTACCTCGGCCTTGAACTCGACAAGAACTACTTCATTCCGGACGGCAACTTCCCAGGCCACGAGCCAAACCCGATGCTGCCCGAGAACCGCGCTTTCATCATGGAACGCGTCGTCGAGACCGGCGCCGATATTGGCATTGCCTGGGACGGCGACGCCGACCGCTGCTTCTTCATCGACGACAAGGGCGAATTTGTCGCCGGCGACTTCCTCACAGCGCTGCTGGCCGAGAGCCTGCTGGCAAAGCAACCGGGCTCGACGATTCTCTACGACGTACGCGCCTCCCGCGCCGTCGCCGACACGGTCGAAAAGCTTGGTGGCACTGCTCTGGTCAATCGCGTTGGTCACGCCTTCTTTAAGACGCGGATGCGCGACGAAGACGCAATCTTCGGCGGCGAAGTCTCCGGCCACTACTACTTCCGCGACTTCTACTGCGCCGACTCGGGCACGATCCCAGCGCTACTGATGCTGGAGATCCTCTCGCAGGCCGGGCGCCCGCTGAGCGCGATGCTCGCCGAGCTGAAAGCGAAGTACTTCATCTCCGGTGAGATCAACTCCGAGGTCGACGACGCGAAGGCGAAGCTCGAGCAGATCGTCGTCACCTATGAGGCGCAGGGCGCTGTCATTGGTCGCCTCGATGGCGTCAGCGTTGACTTCGACGACTGGCACTTCAACGTCCGCGCTTCGAACACCGAACCGCTGCTGCGCCTCTGCCTTGAATCGCTCGTCTCGGTCGAAGATATGGAAGCACGCCGCGATGAGGTTCTCGAGCTGATCCGCGCGTGAGCGCTCTCTGGGACCACGCCTCGGACGAGGCTGCAACAGCGCGCGAGCGAGGCATCCATTGCATCCCGCTGCCGACGCCGTTCGGGATTGGGCCGATCAACACCTACCTGCTTGACGACGATCCGCTGACGCTGATCGACACCGGGCCCAACTCCGGACTCGCGCTCGACGCGCTTGAGTCGGAGCTAGCGAAGCTCGGCAAAAAGATCGAAGACCTGGAACTGATCATCGTCAGCCACCAGCACATGGATCACCTCGGCTTGACCGAGATCATCGCGCGCCGCTCCGGCGCGCCGGTCGCCGCGCTCGGCTCGTTGGCTCCTTGCCTGGCTCGCTACGACGAGTGGATGGAGGCCGACGATCGCTTCGCCGCGGCGGTGATGCTGCGGCATGGGATCCCTGAAGAGACCTGCCTTGCACTGCGCAGCGTGTCGCGCTCATTCCGCGGCTGGGGAGCGCCGGCGACCGTGACGCAGTCGCTTGCAGAGGGAGACACGCTGGAGCTCCGCGACCGCACGCTTACAGTTCATCACCGACCAGGCCATTCGCCATCGGACACGATCTTCTTCGACTCCGATAGCGGCACACTGTTCGCCGCCGATCATCTAATTGCCAGCGTCTCGTCGAACCCGCTGATTGCACGGCCGCTTGAGGCGCCGATCGACAAATCCGAAGATCCAGCGCAGCTGGCGCGGCCGAAATCGCTGATGATCTACCTCGACTCGCTCGCCAGAACTCGCGAGATGGAAACAATCAACCTAATTCTCCCCGGTCATGGCCCCGGATTCACCGACCACGTCGAGCTGATTGATGAGCGCTTCCGGCTGCACGAGCGCCGCGCAGACAAGCTCTTCAAACTGATCGCTGAGCGTCCGCGCAGCGGCTACGAACTCGCGCAAGCGCTCTGGGGTAACGTCGCCGTCACGCAGGCCTACTTGACGCTCTCCGAAGCGCTAGGCCACGTCGACGTGCTGATTAGCGAGGGGCGCGTCGCCGAGCACTTCGACGACGAAGGTATTGCCTACTTCGAGCCCACCAGCTCGCCAACTAGCTGATCAAGAGAGAGCGCCGTGCGCTCCCAGCTGAACTCCGCCGCGCGAGCGAGCCCCGCCTCAACGAGCTGCTTGCTGTCGATCGCGGCAAGGATCTGATCGGCGATCGCGATCGGATCGAGTGGGTCGACGTAGAGAGCTGCTGAGGCGCCTGTCTCGGGGAGCGCGCCGGCGCTCGAGAGCACAGCCGGCACGCCACTGGCCATCGCCTCAAGCGCAGTGAGTCCAAAGCCCTCGTGCAGCGACGGCAGCACGAAGGCGCTGGCGCCGGCATAGAGGCCAGGCAAGAGCGCGTCATCGACGTAGCCAAGGAAGCGAACCGAGCCAGCGCCAGCCTGATCTTTGAACTGGGGCCGGTCTCCACCGGCCACGACCAGCTCAATCCCCTCGGCCGCTAGGAGCCGCGCGGCTGGTTCCAGCGAGGTGAGGTTCTTGCGCGCCGTGCGGCTAGCAACGCAGAGCACGTAGGGCGCGTCGAGAGCGAGCTTCGCGCGTGCCTGCGCCGAGTCGGCGGCCGGAGAGAAGCGTGCGTCTACGCCACCTGCGATCACGTGGATCTTCGACCCGCTAACGCCGAGCAACTCGATCAGCTCGGCCTTCGAAAATTCGCTGCCGGTCACGATTGCCTCGGCGCGGCGCGCGACCTGTGGCAGTAAGCGGGCCTGATAACTGGAGTAAAGATTCGAATACCAATCGGGCTGGCGCAGCGCAGCAGCATCGAAAATGTGGACGAGGTTATGGGCGAACGCCAGCGGCGCGAGATTGGCGGGGTTGACAAGCAGAGGCGTGCCTGATCGCCGCGCTTCGAGTGGAAGCGCCAGCTGCTCCCAAAGTTGGCCGGCACGGTGCGTCATCCCACTCGGAGGGCGAACGAGGCGATACTCACGAGTGCCGAGCGCGGGCAGCCGCTCCACCAGCTCACGAGCCCAGCGCTCAACGCCACCCAGTTCGGGGCGCGACGCGGCGCGGCAATTAATCAGAACGGCGGTTATCGAGCGAGTTTATGCGGCTGTGAGGCGCGCATCTCTAACGCTCTGGAAAAAGAGCGCGTGAACGCGGTCGTCATCCCCGAGTTCAGGGTGGAATGCGACTACAAGCACTGAACCAGCGCGAGCCGCCACCGCGTGCCCTTCAACCTCGGCCAGGATCTCGACGTCTGGTCCGTGCTCAGCAATCCAGGGGGCGCGGATAAAGACCGCTTCGACCGGTCCGCCCTCGATACCCATCTCTATCGCAGCCTCGAAGCTGCGTATCTGGCGGCCGAAGGCGTTTCGCTCAGCGCGGATGTCAATGATTCCAAGGTGCTCGCGGTCGAGCATGATCAGCCCAGCGCAGGTGCCGAAGATCGGCTTTCCCGCCTCGTGAAAAGCGCGCAGCGGGTCGCCAAGCTGTTCGCGTTCTATTCCAAGTGTCATCGTGGTCGACTCGCCGCCAGGGATCACGAGCCCGTCAAGGCCGTCTAGGTCGGCCGGAACGCGGACTTCGTGAACCTGCGCGCCTAGTCGCCGCAACACCAACCCGTGCGCCTCGAAATCGCCCTGAAGAGCGAGAACGCCGACACTGATCTGCTCGCCGCTCGCACGCGGCGACGGCACCCCGTTCACCAGCCGCGGTTGCTCAGCAGCTCAGATTCTTCGAGCTTGCGCGACTCGATTGAATCCATCGCAGCGCCGAGCCCTTCGGAGGCGCGCAGCACGCGCTCGGGAACCTCGTAATGGGTCGTCGCTTCGACGATTGCTGCTGCGCGAGATTCTGGGTCGGCGCTCTTGAAGATCCCGGAGCCAACGAAGACCCCTTCGGCGCCGAGCTGCATCACGAGAGAGGCGTCGGCCGGTGTCGCAATCCCGCCGGCGCAGAACATCACTACCGGTAGGCGACCACTTGCAGCAACTGCGCGGATCAGCTCGAGCGGCGCGCCATTGTCCTTCGCGGCGGTCGCAATCTCGGCCTCGCTGAGGCCGCCGAGTCGCTTGATCTCAGAATCGATAGTCCGCAGGTGGCGGACCGCTTCGACGATGTCGCCGGTTCCAGCTTCGCCCTTCGAACGGATCATCGCAGCGCCCTCTCCGATCCGGCGCAAAGCCTCGCCGAGGTTGGTCGCACCGCAGACGAAGGGAGCCTTAAACGGCCACTTGTCGATGTGGTTGGCCTCGTCAGCCGGGGTCAGAACTTCAGACTCATCGATGAAATCGACCTCCAGCGCCTCTAGTACCTGAGCTTCGGCGAAGTGACCGATGCGGGCCTTGGCCATCACTGGAATCGTCACCGCTTCCTGAATCGATTGGATCATTTCAGGGTCGGACATACGGGCCACGCCGCCGTCGCGGCGGATGTCGGACGGGACGCGCTCGAGCGCCATTACGGCGCAGGCGCCAGCGGCTTCGGCAATCCGAGCCTGCTCCTGGTCGATCACATCCATGATCACGCCGCCCTTGAGCATCTCTGCCAAGCCGGCTTTTACTTTGAAGGTTGCTTCATCGCGCATCATGCTCAGTCTACGGCTCAAAGGCCGCCAGAGACTGCGTGGCAGAGAATTTGCGCGCGCCTACTTGAGGCGGAAGGCTTTGATGCGATCCGCGTAGCGCTCTGTGTCACGGCTGTAAACACCGTAGGCGAGCGCCTGAATCACGCTCAGCAGAGCAACATGCGAGCGCACGTAAGCAGGAGAGTTTGATGAGTAGTAGAGCTGGACTTGGGCCAGCTTGGCTACTTCCGAGAGCGTTGCGTCTGTGATCGCGAGCGTGCTTCCGCCGCGGTGGCGTGCCAGCTTCATGCCGCGCAGCACGAGCGGATGAGGCCTACCGGCCGCCAGTCCAATCACGAGCGAGTTCTCGTCAATTCGCCCGAGACGACCAAGCGCGTCCTGTGAGGGGCTGGCGACAGTTTCGGCCTCGATGTCGAGCAGCATCAAGAGATGGCGCAGGTAGGAGGCAAAGAAGGCCATCTGGTCGGTGCCGACTACAAGCACGCGTGAGGAGTTGGCGATCGATTCGATCGCAGCTTCTACGTCGCGGCGCGAAACCTTGCGGGCAGTCTCCTCAACGTTGAGGTGGTCGGCTACCAGCGCCGTTTCGAATTCGTTCTGGTCGAGCGCGAAGAGCGGCTCGGAGCCGGAGCCTCCACCCTCTTGCCCGCTAGCAACGCGGCGGCGGTATTCCTCGCGTGCCGCGACCTGGAGTTCAGGGAACCCTTCGAAGCCGAGCGCCTGTGAAAAGCGCACGACGGTCGAGCTTGAGGTGTTAGCTCGCCTCGCGAGCTCCTCCGCTGTCTGGAACGCCACTTCGTCGAGATGATCGACGATGTACTGAGCAACGTCCTTTTGGGAGCGCGAGAACTCATCGAAGCGTGCCTCGATGTAAGTAGACAGAGCCTGATGGCCGCTGCCCTCGCGCCGCGTGGTCGTGGAAGTACTTCCGGTTGTCTTCATAGGCCTGCTCTGTTTCGACGTCCCTCCCCCTTGTTCCTGCTCAATCCGATCACGGGCTAGGATCGGGAAGTGAGCAACAACGACGAAACCCAGCAAATGAGGCGAATTGAGATGGATGGCGCTTCGATCGAGGCGATGATCCGCAGCGCTGCAATCAATGATCTACGCAGTGACAGCACAGAGCTCGAGCGGCGCCACGCACTGAGCCGTGGCGCTACCGCGCTCGACGCCCTCTGCGGCCTCTCCGACCGTCAAGGCACGGGTGCTGTCTGGGACGTGCTCTGCGAGCTGGACCGTGCGCAGTTGCTCAGTTTCGCAACCTTTGCGGTTAGCGAGATGGCCGAACACACTGAGTACCACTGGGCCGACCGCCCTGACGACTAGCTCCCCTGCGCCATCAAATCGGTTACTGACCAATCGGTCAGTTACAATCGTCGCATGACTACTACAGAGCAGCTCCCCGATTCAGAAGTAACCCTCGACGCCGCCGTTCCCTTCAACCTCGCTCTCTCTGAAGAGCAGAAGGAAATCCGCGACTGGGCTCACGGCTTCGCCGCCGACGTAATTCGCCCTGCCGGTGAAGAGTGGGACGAGCGCGAAGAAACTCCTTGGCCGGTAATTCAAGAAGCAGCAAAGATCGGCCTCTACGGCTTTGAAGGCACTGCGCAGTTCTTTGCCGACCCGACTGGCCTGCTGCTACCGATCGTCAACGAGGAGCTGTTCTGGGGCGACGCCGGCATCGGCATGGCGATCTTCGGCACGACACTCGCCGTCGCTTCGATCTTCGGCCAGGGAACAAATGAGCAGATAGGCGAATGGATTCCGCGCTGCTTCGGCACCGTCGATGATCCAAAGGTCGCATCGTTCTGCGTCTCCGAGCCCGACGCCGGTTCCGACGTTTCGGCCCTGCGCACGCGGGCCAAGTTTGACGAGAAGACAAACGAATGGGTAATCAACGGTCAGAAGGCATGGGCGACGAACGGCGGCATCGCCGACGTCCATGTTGTCGTCGCCTCAGTTGACCCGGAGCTGCGCTCGCGCGGCCAGGCAGCATTCGTTATTCCGATCGAAACAAAGGGCATCAGCCAGGGCGTGAAGGTCAAGAAGCACGGCATCCGCGCTTCGCACACGGCTGAGGTTCTCCTCGACGACGTTCGTATCCCAGCCGAGAACGTACTCGGAGGCAAGGAGAAGCTCGACGAGCGCCTCGCCCGTGCACGTGAAGGCACGAAGAACAAGTCGCAGGCAGCAATGGCAACCTTTGAGGCCAGCCGCCCAACCGTTGGCGCTCAGGCCGTTGGCATCGCCCGCGCCGCTTACGAGTACGCACTTGAGTACTCGAAGGAGCGCGAGCAGTTTGGCCGCAAGATCATTGAGAACCAGTCAATCGCGTTCATGCTCGCCGACATGAAGATGGAGATCGATTGTGCTCGCCTGCTCGTTTGGCGCGCCTCATGGATGGGCCGTACAGGCCAGGACTTCAATAACGCCGAAGGCTCAATGAGCAAGCTGAAGGCAGGTGAGGTCGCCGTATGGACGACCGAGCGCGCAATTCAGATCCTCGGAGGCAACGGTTATGCGCGCGAGTACCCGGTTGAGCGCTGGCACCGTGACGCGAAGATCTACACGATCTTCGAGGGTACATCAGAGATTCAGCGACTGGTAATCAGCCGCGCGATCTCCGGCATGCACCTGAGCTAAGCGGAAGAGATCAACCGCCGGCTTTGGCGATTGCCCGGCGCAGCTCGGTGAGCGAGAAGGCTCCTTCGATCCGTTCGACAACCTTTCCCTGCGCGTCGAGCACGAAGAGCCACGGTTCGGTCGGTAGGCCGTAAGCCGTGGGCTGCGATCGCAGTCCGCGGTCAACACGGTTCTCCTGATAAATCTCGTTCGAGATGTAGGCCGTCTTGCCGCTCTTGTCGGTCGCGCGGGCCTCTTCTAGAACATCGACGACCGGGCCACAGACACGGCTCTGGCAGAGCGCCGGGGTCGCGAACAGCAGCGCCACTGGCTGCTTGCCGTAGACGTCGAAGAGATCGGTCGTGAGCAGGCCGGTGGCGGCAGGCGAACGAGTTGAGATCCGCGCCGCGTCGCCAGCAACAGAGTCGAGCGTCGGAGTGTGAACTTTTGGTGCCGATTCCCCAACCTTTGGTGGCCCGCCTGGCTGCCCGACCTGCGCTTCAAACGCTGAACTTAATACGAGACGTCCATCGAGCTTGGCCAACGCTACAACCTGATATTTGCCGTCCTTCGGAAAGTCGATCTCGGCGACGTAGACGCTCTTGGACTCCCCCGCCTCCTGCTCGCTGCTGATGCTCGTGTACTGCGGTGAGACGGCGAGCGATTCGCTCCGCGCCATGAACGGCCCGCGCAGATTGGTGCCGTTGCGGCTAGCTGTGTAGAGCGCCACCGGGGCACCAGAGATTTGCTTCTGGGCCGGGTCATAGAGTGCGAAGCCATAACGATTGCTGCCAGCCTCAAAGACCGAAACGCTGGGAGCCAGAATGACCGACTCCTGGTTTGCCTGCTTCAGTTCGCCGAGCGAGGTTGAGGCAGCTTTCGGGAAGCTGGCAGCGGCGCTCTCGGAGGAAGCGATGCCCTGAACGGTCCCGCCCTGACCCTGAGAGGACGAGCTGTCGCCGCAGCCAATAATCGTCGTGGCGGCGAGCAGTGCAATGGGGATCAGGATCATTAAACGCATCACTTCATTCTACGCGTGGCGGCGCCAAGGCGAGTCAGTGACCGCCCAGATCGGCCGATGTGATCGAATACGCACTGAAGTCAACGGCTGAACAAACCAAGGAGAAGCAAATGGCAGAGCGGGCGGCAATAATTACAGGAGCATCGAGCGGCATCGGGCTCGCGATCGCACAGATGCTTGGCGAGCAGGGCTACGGCCTGACCGTCGCCGCGCGCCGGCCAGAGAAGCTTGAAGCGGCTGCAAAAACGCTCTCCGATCAAGGCTTTGACGTTCTCTCAATAGCTGCCGACCTAGGCGACGAAGAGGCTATCGCTGGCGTCGTTAAGAGCCACGAGGAGCGCTTCGGCCGCCTCGACGTGCTCGTCAACAACGCAGGTGTCGGCTTTGGCGAGCTGGCCGACAACTTCACGACGAAGAAGATCGACCTTCAGCTGAACCTCAACCTGCGCGCGATCTTCCTCTTCTACCGCGAGTCGATGCCGATGCTGCGCAAGTCGGCTGAGGAGCACAAGGGCACGTTGGTCGTCAACACAGCGTCAATCTCAGGAATCCGAGGAGAAGGGCTGCTTGGCATCTACTCAGCGACGAAGGCTGGCGTCGTCGGATTCACCCAGGCGATGAACAAGGAAATTGGGCCGGCAGGGATTCGTAACACGGCGCTCTGCCCTGGCTTCGTTGACACGCCAATGACCGATCCTTTCGCCGAATACGTCCCGAAGGACACGATGATGCGGTCTGAGGACATCGCAGCTGCAGTGCGCTTCCTGCTCGAAGTGAGCCCAGCCTGCATGGTGCCCGAGATCCGTTTCGAACAGCCGGGCGGGATTTCGATCCCCGGCATCAACTAGGAGGAAGAACAGATGAAGCTCGGCGTACACATTGGTTACTGGGGTCTCGGCCTGACCAGCGAAGATCAGCTCGAAATTGTTCAGGAGGCTGAGCGACTCGGCTACGACTCGGTCTGGGCCGCCGAAGCTTACGGCTCCGACACGGCGACCGTGCTCGGCTGGCTCGCCGGAAAAACGTCGACGATTCGCCTTGGCTCGGGAATCTTCCAGATGCCAGGCCGTTCCGCAGCGATGACGGCAATGACGGCGGCAACAATTGACCAGATCTCAAACGGCCGCATGATCCTTGGTATCGGCTCGTCCGGCCCGCAGGTCAGCGAGGGGTGGCACGGCGTGCGCTTCGGCAAGCAGCTCGCGCGCACGCGCGATTACGTTGCCGTGCTGCGGATGGCTTTGGCGAGGGAGCGGCTCGAGTACAGCGGCGAAACTTTGGAGCTACCCCTGCCCGATGGTCCAGGTAAGGCGCTGAAGCTGACGATCGGAACCGTTCAAGACCAAGTTCCTATCTACATCGCTGCGATTGGGCCGAAGAACACGCAGCTCACAGGTGAGATCGCCGACGGCGTGATCCCGACTCTCTTCTCGCCAGAGCACGTTGCAGTGATGCGCGATGAGCTTCAGATTGGCGTCGACCGGGCCGGTAACGGCAAGACTCTCGCCGACATCGACATCGCACCGACGGTGCAGGTCTACGTCAGCGACAACATGGAGGACGCACGCAACCTGATGCGTCCGTTCATCGGCCTCTACGTCGGTGGGATGGGTTCACGCGAACAGAACTTCTACAACCAGCTCGTCCGCCGCTACGGCTTCGACGACGCCGCTCAGGAAGTTCAGGATCTCTACCTCGACGGCAAGAAGGAAGAGGCGATGGCAGCGCTGCCGGATGAGCTGATCGACATGGTTGCGATCTGCGGCCCGGCCGACCACGTTCGCGAACGAATCGCCGCTTACCGCGAGGCGGGCGTCGGAACGCTCGGCGTCAGCCCCGTCGCCTTCACTCGTGAAGAGCGGATCACGCAGCTACGGCTAATTGCCGAGCTGGCGGCAGACTGAGCCGCGGTGCGACTGCTGCTCGGCGCCTTCGGCGACCCGGGCCACGCCTTCCCGATGATTGCGCTCGGCCGCGCGCTGCGCGCCGGTGGCCACGATGTGACGCTGCAGACGGCGAGCCAGTGGGAAGAGGTAGTACGCGGCGAAGGGCTGAGCTTTGCGCCGGCCCCGGAGTACCCGGTCTTCCCGACCCGTGACGCGCCACTGAAGCCCTACCAAGCGGTCCTGAAGGCGACTGAGGAGACGCAGCCGCTCGTGAGCGAATGTGACCCAGAGATCGTTGTCCACGACATCCTCACGCTGGCGCCTGCCTTGGCCGCTGAACGCGCCGGGGTGAAGGTCGCGACGCTCGTCCCCCACGTCGATCCGCGCACCGCGCCGGGCGCGCCGCCCTACTCGGTTGGAGCGCTACCGCCGCGGACCGCGCTCGGCGGCAAACTTTGGGGAGCCCTTCGGCCGGCGACGAACCGGGGCCTTGAGAGCGGGCGCGCGGAACTGAACGAAACACGCCGCCGCCTCGGCCTGCCGCCACGCGACCACCTCCACAGCGGCCTTTCGCGCCAGCTCACGATGGTCGCCAGCTTCCCTGGGCTCGAGTATCCGCGCCCGGCCGAACCGGCGACCGAGATCATTGGCCCGCTTATCTGGGAGCCGCCAACTGAGGCGGTTGCGCTGCCAGCCGGAGACGGCCCGCTCGTTCTCGTCGCTCCATCGACCGCCCAAGACCCTGACCACAAACTGCTTCGCGCGAGCATTCGCGGGCTGGGCGAGCTAGACGGGGTCCGCGTGCTGGCGACTTGGAACCGCCGCCCGCTTGCTGAGCCGATTGAGCTCCCAGCCAACGTCACGCTCGTCGAGTGGATCAGCTACGCGCAGACGATGGGCCACTGCGACGTGGTAATTAACCACGGCGGCCACGGCACGCTCGCCCGCGTGCTGGCTAGCGGTGCGGTTCCGGTCGTCGTACCCGCCGGCGGTGACCAGGCCGAGAACGCTGCGCGCGTCACATGGGCGGGAGCTGGCGTGCGCGTCGCCCCGCGCCTGGCATCACCACGGGCGATCCGCGGAGCGACCGAGCGGGCGCTTTTTGAGCCGTCGCTGCGCAGCACTGCGAGGCAGTTCAAGGACTGGCACGCGGCCCACGACGCAGGCGCACGAGCGACCGAACTGCTCGAGCGACTCGCCGCGGCTTGAAGCGAATGCGCGCCGCGCTGCGGCGGTGTCGTACCATGCAGCTCGCTGCGTCGCTAGCCGACGCAGTCGATCCGGGGTAGCTCAATGGCAGAGCGAACGACTGTTAATCGTTAGGTTGTGGGTTCGAGTCCCACCCCCGGAGCTGCTTTCACGCCTTACCCTCTGGTCTGATGGCGGATTCGAAATTCCAGAGCAGCGAAGGCTCCCGTGCCAACGCGATTGCAGCGTTAGTGCTGTTGGCGCTGGGGCTAGTCACCGCGACTCTGGCAACGCTCTGGGCTTTCCCGGCTCACGTCGCAGCGGCGGCATCGCTGCTGGTTGCGGCGCTACTGGCTCTCGACGGCGTGATTCAGCGCGCCGCGCGCCGCTGGCTTGAACTTAGCGCCGCGCTAGTCCTCGCCGCGGCCTCGCTCTATTTGCTTCTCGGCAGCATTGAACTGATCGCCGACCTTGCAACGATCGTGCTTTGGGGTAGCGGCATCTGGCTCGCCCGAGTCGCCCTCGGAGCCAGCGCCAGGATTGAACCGGCGTCGCCGCCACTGGCCGCCGTGATGTTCTGGAACCCCAAGTCCGGCAGTGGGAAGGCGCTAGACGCTGGGCTCGCTGACGAGGCCCAGTCACGCGGGATAAAGCCGGTTAAGCTGCGCCGTGACGACGACTTGGAGCAGCTCGTGCTAGCCGAGATTGACGCTGGCGCCGATGCGCTTGCGGCAGCTGGCGGCGATGGCACTCAAGCAATCGTCGCTGCCATCGCCGCCGAATACGACCTTCCGTTCGCTTGCATTCCGGCAGGGACTCGCAACCACTTCGCGCTCGACCTAGGCGTTGACCGTGATGATCTCGTCGGCTCGCTGGACGCGTTCACAAACGGTGGTGAGAAGCGAGTTGACCTTGGTGAGGTGAACGGCCAGGTCTTCGTCAATAACGTCTCACTAGGGCTCTATGCAGAAGCTGTACAGAACGAGGATTACCGCGGCGCAAAGCTGCGGACGCTGCTCGACACGGCGCCGGAGGTGGCCGGGCCTAAAGGCAGTGGACTCGAGCTGGGATGGGCCGGCGACAGCGATCAACGCAGCGAAGACGCCGTTGCGATCCTGATCTCCAATAACCGCTACCGGGTTGGCCGCCTGCTCTCGTCAGGAACGCGCCCGTCAATTCAAGACGGCCTGCTTGGCGTGACAGTCTTTGAGACAGCGACACCGGGAGCTGGCGACGGGCTGCTGCGCCGACCATGGCACGAGTGGACGACTCCGGAGATCGAACTGAACGCTCCCGGGCCGGTCGCCGCCGGCATCGACGGCGAGGCAACAATGCTCGAAGCACCTTTGCTCTTTCGAATCCGCCCCCTTGCGCTGAGGGTGAGGATCGCGAACCATCACCCAGGTGTTTCCCCGTCCGCAGCCCTGCCGGACAAGCTGATTGAGCTGCCAGCCGCGCTGTGGCGAACAGCTCTCGGGCGCAACTAAGCGCCGAAACAAGCGAACCAGCGCAGAGGTGGCCATGAATCGGTAACTTTGTTCAATGAAGCGTTTCGCAATTGCTCTCGTTGCCGTCGGCATTCTCGCGGTGCCTACAGCCGCGTCGGCCCGGTCAGTCGACTGGGCTGGGACGCGCACAATTGAGACCTTGCAGCTCAGAACGAGCGGTGGCAAGGTTTGGATCAAGACACTGCAGGCCGTGCTCGCCTGCACCGACAGCTCCGACGGCATCGTCAGTCCTGTTGCGTTCACGATCCGTAACTCCGCTGTCCGCGACCGAATCAGTCGCAACAGATTCGTGATCGACCTGTCAGCGCGCAGCACAGGCCGCCTTGTTGCGGTGCACATCAGAGGAACGCTCGGCTCCAACGGACGAGGTTCAGCACGCATTCGCCTGCTCGGTAACAGCACCGACCCCAACACTGGGGAGCGGCTTGAAGAGTGTGAGCGCGAAGTGACCATCGCAGTGCGCCGCGGCCCTCGCTAAGCGTTACCCCTGCGGTTCGCGCGTCTGTTCGAGGCTCTCTTCGACCTCACGCTCAATCTGATCGCGCAGGCGTTCTCTCTCTTCAACGAGCGCGACCAACGCCTGTGGGTCAGTCTGTTGAGCGACGACGATCTCACGTTCTGTGCGCGCTGCGTGTAAGCGCAACCCTTCGGCCTTGAGCGCGGCGTTTGAACTGGCGTTCTGGACCGCCCTTACCTGAAGCTCGGCGAGCGTCCGGCTGAGCTCCTCGTCCTCGGGCGGAGCGTGGATCTCACTGCCCTCGGGTGCGGCAAGTATGAGCTGCGCCGCGCGGAGAAAGACTGGGCTTACGAAATCGGCCTCAAGGTCCATCGCCTGCAGCGCAACCCTGCCAACGCCGGGATCAGCTAGGCACTGGACGAGAAAGGCGCGCTCGACGCGGGCGCCGGGGTCGATAACTGTCGTCGCGGGCCGGGCCGGTTCTGATTCGCCGCTAATCCCGTCCTCTCGCGACGTCGTCGGAGACGGAGCCGGCGTGGCGAGCGGGCGGGCGCGGCCAAGCCATTCGGTCAGCTTCGCGCCGCTGACGCCGAGCGCGGCGGCGGCCAGCTCAGTCAGCTCGTCACGCATAGCGCTGGCCGGGAGCGGCGTGATGATCGGCGCGAGCTCACTGACGGCGCGATCCTTCCCCTCCGCCGTGGCGAGGTCTGCGAGCAGCAGCGCTCGATCGACGCGGAAACGGACGAAAGGCACTGACCCGGAGACCAGCTTCGTGATCGCCTCAGGCCCTTCCTGCTGCACGATGTCGGCTGGGTCGTTTCCTGCCGGGAGCGGCACGACGCGCAGCTCGAGCTTTCGCCCTTCGGCAACCTTGGCGGCCCGAATCATCGCCTCCTGACCTGCACTGTCGGCGTCGAGCGCGAGTGAGACGACCGGAGCCATCCGCGCCAACTCAGAAACCTGATCCTCAGTAAGCGCTGTTCCCATCAGGCCGACGGTGTTGCGCAATCCGGCCTGATGCATCGCGATCACGTCGGTGTAGCCCTCGCAGAGAATTACCTCGCCACTCTTCGCGGCTGCAGCGCGGGCAAGATCGGCGGCATAAACCTGGCGACCCTTATGGAAGACAGCGTTCTCCGAGCTGTTGAGGTATTTAGGCTGTTGATCTGCGCCGACCGCGCGGGCACCGAAGCCAAGGACGCGGCCGCGGCTGTCGCAGAGCGGAAAGGTAATGCGGCGACGGAAGCGGTCGTAAACGTTGCCCTTTTGGTTCTTCGCCGTGAGGCCCGCGTCCCAGAGCTCGGCTTCGCTGTAGCCGCTCTGGCGCGAAGCAACTAGAACCTTGTCCCAGGCGCTCGGTGCGTAACCGACGCGGAACTCGCGCAGCAGCGCCTCGTCGAGCCCACGCGCCTTTAGGTATTCACGCGACTCCTCTGCTTCCGGCGACTCCCACAGGTTGCGCACATAGAACGCAGCCGTGCGCTCGAGCACTTCAAGCAGGCGGTCGCGCTTCTCACGGCGCTGGGCGGCCTGAGGATCTTCTTCGGTTAGTTCCATCGGCACGCCGTAGCGATCAGAGAGCGACTCGACGGCCTCGCGGAAGTTGAGGCCTTCGGTTAGCTGAACGAACTTGAAGAGGTCTCCCCCTTCGCTGCAGCCGAAGCAGTGGAACACCTTCTGGACCGGATCGACGCTAAACGATGGGCTGCGCTCATCGTGGAACGGGCAGATCCCCATCAGCTGCTGGCCGGAACGCTTCAGCTCGGTCTTCGCACCGACGAGCTCCGCCATGTCAACGGTCTGGCGCAGGCGCTCGATTGAGTCGTCGGTGTAGAGCGGCATCGATGGCAGCCTACGCGGCGAACGACTCCGGCACGGTCAGCTGCTCGAAGACGCGGATGCAATAACGGTCGGTCATTCCCGCCAGATAGTCGGTGACGCGGCGATCGAGGTTCGCGCCCGGCGCCCCTCCGGCGTCTGGAATCCGTTCGGGATCGCTCGCGTAGTGGTTAAACAGCGTTGTGATCACGCGCTCGATCCGGTTGTGTTCGGCGCGGGCGCTTTCACCGAGATAGACGTTGTCGAACATCCAAGTGCGCAGCTCGTCCATTGCCGCGCCCGCCTCCTGGCCTTGGACAATCGCCCCCGCGGCCTGCGAATGCTCGACGAGATCGTGGACGAGATAGTCGATCCGCGCTGAGCCTGTCTGGCCGAGCGTGCCGATCGGGCCTTCCGGGAGATCGGCTTCGGCGACAACGCCGGCGCGCGTTGCGTCGTCGATGTCGTGGTTGATGTATGCGATTCGATCAACGAGCCGCACAATCGCGCCTTCAAGCGTGCGGGGCGCCGGAGCACGCCCCGAATGGCAGGCGATGCCGTCACGGACGTCCGCGGTCAAGTTCAGCCCTGCGCCGTCGCGCTCGAGCACGTCAACGACGCGGAGCGATTGCTCGTAGTGGCGGAACTCGCCGTCAAAGCGCTCCTTCAAGCACTTGTCTAACACTGCCTCTCCGATATGGCCGAACGGCGGGTGACCTAAGTCATGGCCGAGACCGATCGCCTCGGTCAGGTCTTCGTTAAGCCGCAGCGCGCGCGCGACGGTACGAGCAATCTGAGTCACCTCGATCGTGTGCGTGAGCCGCGTGCGGTAGTGATCGCCCTCAGGAGAAACGAACACCTGCGTCTTGTGCTTAAGACGGCGGAAAGCT
>JBIHZY010000003.1:0-24186 GCA_044240185.1 Solirubrobacteraceae bacterium | reverse complement strand
CGCGCCGCCGTGCCAACTCGGGCGCGCTCAGCTCGCGGCAGATCCCGGGGTAGCCCGCCGGTGCCCCGTGTGGCGCCGAGGAAGCCTCGCGGATCTCAGCGCGAGTGCACCAGCACTCGTACAGCAGCCCGTCAGCACGGAGCCTTTCGAGCGCTTCGCGATAGAGCGCCTCGCGTTCGCTCTGAACGACGACCGGTCGATCCGACTTAAGTCCGATCGCGGCGAGGTCGCCGAGTTGTTGTTCGGCCGAGCCGGCGCGTCGCCTTCCCTTGTCTAGATCTTCGATTCGGATCAAGAATTCGCTGCCAGTTGAACGCGCGCAACACCAAGCGATGAGCGCGGTTCGAAGGTTGCCAAGGTGCAGCGGACCGGTCGGGCTTGGAGCGAAGCGGCCATTGCTTCGATCGGGTGGGGGAGCTAGCTGGAATAGCCGGTCGGCCACGGCTCGGAAGCTAGCAGCGCTACTCTCCGGCCTCGATGGCAGAAGCTAAAGAAGAAGCGAAGGAGCCGGAAGGCCCGATCCCATGCTCGCCATGTCGCGGCAGCGGCAAGCTCAACTCGAATTCCGGTGGCGAGCCCCATCAAGTCGATTGCCCGTGGTGCGAGGGCAGCGGCGTCCTGATCGAAGAGCACGACGCTCAGGCAGCTCAGCGGCCTGAGGGTGAAGCGGCCGATGACAAGCCGCAGCCAGCTGTTGATTAGTCGCTGACGACGATTTCGCCGACCTTCCGCTTCGCTACTTGAAGCGTCACGTCGAAGCTTCCGCCGCTTGGTGCGATCAGCAGGATCTCGCCCGGCACGTCGGGTCCGACCGCGACCTTTAGTCCAAGCTCGCTGATTGCGGCGACGTCAGGGCTGGCGGAGCGAATCTGGAGCGTCAGTTCCTGGCCGGGCGCGAGCTTCACCTTCGGGTCGGCCGGCATTACTGCGCTCACGCCGCTCGGGGCTGGCTTAGTCGCCGGGGAGGCCGAGCTTGTCGTTGCGGGCGCTGTCTGCTTCGTCGCCTTCTTCTCCGAGCTCGTCCTCAGCGATGACAGCGCACTGAGCAGGACGACAAGTGTCGCAAGAAAAATCAGTAGTCCGCGGCCGCGCATAGACCAATTGTGACGACTTTCGCGGGCGAAGCGTCAACTTATGATCTGACTCGTGAAGAGCGCGCTGATGTTCTACCTCCCGCCGCTGCTCGGCGCTGCGGTCGGAGCACTCTTCGGCGCTGTGCTTGAGCGCTGGGCGGCAAAGCTCAGCGGCGGCCGTCCTGTCGTCGGCTCAAGATGCCTCGTATGCGCGGTAGTTGTGGGCTGTTGGGCGGCCGCGTTTGCCGTCTCATCGCCTCCTCTGCGCGGGCTGATCCTTCCAACGGTGTTGCTCTGCATTCTCCTACCGGCGGCGCTCACCGACCTTCAAACGCGGCGGATTCCGAATCTGCTGACCGTGGGAGGTCTCGCCGCCGTCCTGCTCGTAACGGCTCTATTCGAGCCTCGCTTTGCAACGGAAAGGATGATCTTTAGCTTCGCGGCGTTCACATTCTTCCTTGCCGCAGCGCTGCTGCGCCCCGGCGGAATCGGGCTCGGCGACGTGAAGCTGGTCGCCGTAGTCGGCGCGGGCCTCGGCGCAGCGAGCGTGGCTGCGATCGCGGTCGCTCTGGTCGGGGGCGCCCTCGCGGGAGTCGCTATCGCGGCGCGTCACGGATGGGGGCGAGCGCGCACTGCGACGCTCCCGCTAGCACCGTTTATTGCTACTGGTTCGTTAGCGGTGGTGCTGCTGAGCGGGTGAACTCGCCCGTCGGGGAAAGCCGTCGCTCGCTAGCCTGCTTCGCAGGATGTCAATCTCACTAACAACCGCCGGAGAGTCGCACGGCCCCGGCCTCACCTGCATCGTCGAAGGCCTCCCAGCAGGACTTGAGGTCGATCGCGCTGCGCTCGACGCAGATCTCGCACGTCGGCAGCTCGGCCACGGGCGCGGCGGCCGGATGAAGATTGAAACCGACGCCGCCGAGGTCACGGCTGGAATCCGTCACGGTCGTCTGCTCGGCGGGCCGGTAGCGCTGCAAGTGATCAATCGAGATTTCGAAAACTGGGAAGAGCGGATGAGCCCGTGGCCTGTTGAGGCTGACGTCCCCGAAGTGCACCTTCCGCGGCCAGGCCATGCAGATCTAGTCGGCGCATGGAAGTACGGAACAACTGACATCCGCGACATCCTTGAGCGCGCCAGTGCCCGCGAGACCGCCGCCCGCGTCGCTGGAGGCGCACTCTGTCGCCAGTTCCTATCGGCGATGGGCGTGACCGTCCGCTCGCATGTCGTCCGCATCGGCACGGTCGCAACGCCAGCGCGCAGCGAGCCGCTCGTAGTCGCCGACTTCGACGGCGTTGACGCCGATCCCGTCCGCTGCCTTGACGCCGAGGTCAGCGCGCAGATGGTTGACCACATCAACGTCCAGCGCAAAGCGAACGAGTCGATCGGCGGCACCTTTGAGGTCGTCGTCTTCGGCCTCGTCCCCGGTGTCGGTTCGCACATCTCGTGGCAGACGCGTCTTGATGGCCAGATCGCTGGCGCGATCTGCTCGATCCAGGCCGTCAAGGGCGCAGCGCTCGGTGACGGCTGGGACCTCCCGGCCCGCCCGGGCTCTGAAGCTCATGACGAAATCTTCTACTCCGAGGAGCGCGGCTACTACCGCGAAACGAATCGCTCCGGTGGCCTTGAGGGCGGAATGACGACAGGTGAGCCGCTGATCGCTCAGGGAGCGATGAAGCCGCTACCGACGTTGACGAAACCGCTCCGCTCGGTTGACATCAGTACGCGCGAACCGGCTGAGGCGCTGCGCGAACGTACCGACTCCTGCACCGTCCCCGCGGCCGGCGTTGTGGCCGAAGCGATGGTCGCCTTCGTGCTCGCGGATGCTTACCGCGACAAGTTCGGCGGCGACCACATCGACGATGCGCGCGCCGCTCTCGCCAGCTACTGCGAGCGGATCTCGTGGATCCAGCGCTAAACAGATCGCTCGTCTTCATCGGCTTCATGGGGGCCGGCAAGTCAACGGCGGCCAAACACGCCGCGGGGCTCCTCGGCGTCAGCTGCAGCGATAGCGATGACCTGATCGAGGCCGCTACAGGGATGAGCGCCGCCCAACACTTCGAGGCGCACGGCGAGCCAGCCTTCCGTGCGGCTGAGGAAGAGCAAGTGCTGGGAATGTTGGCCGCGCCGCCGCAGATCATTTCGCTTGGCGGCGGCTCGCTCGGTTCGGCCTCAGTCGTTGAGGCGCTGAAGGCGCACACCACGGTCCTGCTCGACGTTGACCTCGACGTTGCCTGGGCTCGCATCCAAGGGTCCGATCGTCCTTTAGGGCAGGATCGCGCAGCATTCGAAGCGCTCTTCCACGAGCGCGAGCGCGACTACCGCGCGATCGCCAACGCCAATCTTTCGAGTAGCGAGGCGGAAGTCGTTTCAGCGGCGCTCCCCTCACTGGTCGCGATGGCGCACGGCGAGTCCGCCGCGCTGCGCCTGCTTTGGGCCGCGGGCCCGGGTGGCGGCTACCCGGTCTGGGTCGGCGTCAACGCCCTCGCTGATGCCCCGTGGCCACTGCCTGACAACTCACGGCGGTTCGTGATTAGTGACAGCAATGTCGGTGAGCTCTACGCAGGACAGGTGCCGCAGATCGCGGGCTTAATCGAGTTTCAGGCCGGCGAACAGTTCAAGACATTGGCGACCGCCGAAACCGTTTGGGATGCGTTAGTCGAACAGCAGGCGACGCGTGCCGACCACGTCGTCGCGGTCGGCGGCGGAGTCGTCGGAGATCTAGCCGGGTTCTGCGCGTCGAGCTTCCAGCGCGGCGTTCCAGTGGTTCAGGTCCCAACGACGCTCGTCGCCCAGGTCGACTCCGCCTTCGGTGGCAAGACCGGCGTTGATTTACCGCAGGCAAAGAACTACATCGGCGCTTACCACCAGCCCGCCGCCGTGATCGTCGATCCGTCGACGCTCGCGACGCTGCCGCCGGAGGAGATGGCGGCCGGTTACGCAGAGGTCGTGAAGACGGCATTGATTGGCGGCGGCCTGTTGTGGCAGCGAGTAAGCGCAGGCGAGCCCGTTGATGAAGAGATCATTCGCGAGTGTGCGCGGATCAAGCTGGCCGTGGTCGCCGCCGACGAGCGCGACGCTGGCCCGCGCCAGAAACTGAACCTTGGCCACACAATTGGCCATGCGATTGAGACTGCCACCGGCTACAGCGAGCTGCGCCACGGCGAAGCAATTTCGCTCGGGCTGCTGGCAGCGCTGCGCATTTCCGATGCTCCCGAGCTTCGCGAGCAGGTCCGCGCGCTGCTTGACGGAGCGGGGCTACCAACAAGCCTGCCCGGCCTCGACGTCGAGGCTGTGCTCGAAGCAACCCTGCTCGACAAGAAGCGCCTAAGCGGGGCAGTTCCGTTCGTTTGTTGCAGTGATCCCGGCGAGGTCCACTACGGCGTTGAGGTCGAGCCGGAGCTTGTCCGCGCGGCGGTTGAAGAGCTCGCGGTCTGACGGGCGCCCGACCGACATGGCAAACTGCGAGCCGTGCTTGCCCATAACCGCATCGCAGTCCTCCACGGAGTCAATCTCGACCAGCTAGGCCGGCGCGACTCGGCGATCTACGGCGATCTCGATTACGACCGGCTGACCCAGCGAATCGGCGAGTTCGCGACCGAGCTCGAGCTTTCAGCTCAGTTCTTCCAGACCAACTTCGAAGGAGATCTAGTCGAGCATCTGCACCGCGTCCACGACATCGCCGACGCGATCATCATCAACCCGGGAGCTTGGACGCACTACTCCTACGCGATCCGTGATGCGCTCGAGATCGCCGCGCTGCCAGCGGTCGAGGTGCACCTCAGTGACATTCAAAACCGTGAAGAGTTCCGCCGTGTCTCAGTGATCAGCGACATCTGCCTGGCGACAATTAGCGGGCAAGGTGTTGATGGTTACCGCCCGGCGCTCGAAGCGCTGCGCGACCACCTCGCCACGACGGCGAGCTAGTGCCCGAACGGATTGAGCGGCTCGCGGCGAAGGTCGCCGATGCGGGCGTCGACTGGCTAATAGTGTCGGCGCCGCTCAACCTGCGGTGGTTGACAGGCTTCACAGGTAGCAACGGGGTTGCGCTCTGCCCAGCCGACCCAGGCCACAACCCTGCTGTGCTGCTGACCGATTTTCGCTACACCGAGCAGGTTGCCGCGCAGGCACCATCGGCCTGGCAGGTCGAGATCGCAACCAACGATCTGCTTGGCGCTGGACTGGCTGAACATTTCCCCTTGCCCGACGGCGGCGGCGATAGCTACGGGACTGTTGGCTACGACGACAAGCACTTGACGGTCGCGCAGCTCGCCGCATTGGAGACCGCGTTCGATGGCCGCGCCAGTTTCGAACCGCTTAGTGGCAGCGTTGAGGCTCTTCGTCTAATCAAGAGCGACGCTGAGGTCGCGAAGATCCGCGCCGCTGCGCAGTTAGCTGACGCGGCGATGATCGAGCTGCTCGAGGGAGGGCTGGTTGGGCGCACAGAGCTCGAGGTTGCGCTGATCCTCGAATCAGCGATGCGGCGGCTCGGGGCGCAGGAGTTGAGCTTCCCGCCGATAGTCGCGGCCGGCGCGCACGGCGCGTTGCCGCACGCCGAACCACGCGAAGTGGCGATCGAGCAGGGGCAGATGGTGACGATCGACTGGGGCGCGAAGCTCGACGGTTACTGCTCCGATTGCACCCGCACCTATTTCACCGGCGAGGTCGACGATCAGCAGGCGCGGATCTACGACGTCGTGCTCGAGGCACAGCTCGCGGCGGTCGCAGCTGTGATGCCAGGGCCGACCGGCCGCGAAGTTGATCTCGTCGCACGGACGATCATCGAAGAGGCCGGCTTTTCAGAGAACTTCGGACACGGCCTTGGCCATGGCGTTGGCTTGGACGTTCATGAGGCGCCGCGGCTCTCGCGCCACGGGGATACAGCTCTTGAGGCGGGCATGATCGTCACGGTCGAGCCGGGGATCTACGTCGCCGGCGAGTGTGGCGTGCGGATCGAGGATCTGCTCCTAGTCACCGTCGATGGCCGCGAGGCGCTAAACGGCTTGCCGAAGGCGCGGCAGCTAGTGAACTGACGGGTGGCGCTGCAGGAGCGGACGGTGCACTCTTGAGCGCTGGGACTAGCGCTGGGACGCTACCTGCGCAGGTGTTGGCGGGTAGCAATAGAATGTCACCGCTGTGGCTCGTTTCCTAACAGCATTCAGCGTCCTGCTCGCCGCGGGCGCGCTTATAGTCGCTCCGGCGCAGGCTGCGCAGAAGAGCCAGACGACCGCTCAAAGAATCGTTGCGATCGCCCAGCAAGAGCTAGCGCTAGGCGTTCGCGAGGTGCCGATGGGTTCCAACAAGGGCACGCGGATCAAGATGTACGGACTTTCGACGCAGGCGCCGCTGCGCTATTACCCGGCGCCTTGGTGCGCCTACTTCACCTCTTGGGTGACGCAGCAGGCGGGCTCGCCGATCGGTTGGAATGGGCTCGGCGATGGTCGCGTCACGCGAGTAGCCGACTGGGCCCGCAAGACGGGGCTTTGGCGCACCGCTCCGCAGCCCGGCGATCTGATTGTCTTCCCGCAGCACATCGGCATCGTCGAAAGCTTGCAGCCGAACGCGCTCGTGACGACGATCGAGGGCAATACAGGCGATGCTCTCCGCCGCCGACTGCGCCTCACGAAGAGTGCCACCGGCTTTGTCCGTGTCGCTGCGAGTGACGCGCCTGTTCCTGTTTTGACCGCGCCGAGCGACACCGTCTACCGCACAGAGCCGGTGACGCTGACGGTTAAGAACACATCGCCCGCAAAGCGCGCGATCAAGAAGTACCGCTGGGATCTAAATGGCGATGGCAAGTGGGACGAGACGACGACCTCGGGTCAGCTCACAATCGCCTTCCCTGAGAACGGAACATTCCCGCTCACCGTGCAGCTGACTGACACGAAGAACGTCTCGGGTAGGGCGACAATCACTCTCACCGTCGTCAACCGCCCCGGCGTCGTACTCGCGCGCTGAGTCTGGGCGCTCTGCCTCGTTGCGCTGATCGTCTAGTCTGCGCCGATGCTTGAAGCAGGTGTATTCGCGGCCATTGGCCAAGTCGCGCTTGTTGTGGGCGCGCTGCTGGTCTGGCGTTTTCGTACGCTCACACGAGCTGCGGTAGTTGGGTCGCTCATGGCATTTGGCGCCGGCGCCGTGATCTCGGCCGTCAGCACCGACCTAGTAGCCGTTGCCTACGCAGAGGCTGGGGGAGGCGCAACAGCGCTGGGCATCGGCATAGGTGGCCTCGGCTATTTCCTGATTATCACGTTGCTAGAGCGCAGCGGCGCGCGTGAGAAGCCAGAGGCACCGCTGGAAGCGGCGGCAAGCTCTGAGGACGGCGAAGTTGGCGCCGCGACCCCAACCGAAGCCCGCAACCTGTTCGTTGGAATGGTCATCGACGGCGTTCCGGAATCGGTCGCTGTCGGGCTGAGCGTCCATCTAGGATCGGTCGGCGTATCACTGGCGCTCGTCGGCTCGATCTTCATCGCTGGCCTGCCGGAGGCGATCGGCGTGGCAGCGGCGCTGCTCGCTGGCGGCTATTCAATCTCCAAGATCCTGGTCCGGTTCGGCTACGTCGTCGTCATCGGCGCCGTCTCCGGCGTCGTTGGCTACAAGTTGCTCTACGGCCAGAGCCCCGAATTGATAGCTCTAATCCAGTCGATCGCTGCTGGTGCGCTGCTGGTGGTCGTCATCAACGAGATGGTCCCGATCGCGATCCGCGGAGTCCAGCGGTGGGCCGGCGTACTCGCGGCATCAGGCTTCGTCTTCTCAGCCGCGATCACTTGGATCTCTGGCGGCTGAACAACTCCGGCCGGCTGGCGTCGATGGCGCCACAGAGTAATCCGACAGTTCGCGTCACCCGTATACCGCGAGTGCGCCCAATCAATCGAGGTTGGTTACGCGGCACCTAAGCCCGTCAAACGGGCAGAACGGAATAGAAATCATGGATATGACAATTGGCCTCAAGGCAATAGCTGATGCGAGTTTTGACTCGGTAATGATCACAAGCGCTGGGCGTAAGAACGAAGTCATCTACGTCAACAAGGCATTTGAGAAGCTCACCGGCTACAAGGCCAAGGACGTGCTCGGCAAGGACCCGAAGTTCCTTCAAGGGGCAGCCACTGACCCGGCCACGATCCGGCAACTCGTCAAAGATTTGAAGGCCGGCAAGACCTTCGAGGGCCGCACGATCAACTATCGCGCCGACGGCAGTCCGTTCATCATGCACTGGCGCGTACTGCCGGTTAAGAGTGGTCGTGGCGCTTCGGCAAAGGTCGAAAACTACGTCGCGATTCAGCGCGTTATCTCCGCCTAGCCGTCAATCGCGGCAACGGGCCTGTGGGCTCGCCGCTCGGCCCCGCTGCTGCCGACCCATCCGTCGCTCCGGGTAACTTCGCGACGCAATGATGGCTCTTCTCTTCCTCGGCTGGTTCGCCGCCTTCGTCTTGGCGTGGACGGGGCGCAGGGTCGCTTCGGTCGTCATAGCTCTGGTCTCGCTGCTGCTCTGTGTAGCGCTCCTGCGCCTGCACATGTCCGACGACATCAGGATCAGCCTGTGAGCGGCAATTCGCCGGCGCCAGTCTGGACCACCCGGAGCATCGTCCAGATCTTCAACGGGCTCGGGGCACTCACGGTCTTCGGAGTGGTTTTCGGCGCCTACGGCTTCCAATTCGTGCTGTTGGAGCCGCCGTGCCCGCTCTGCCTTCTAATCCGCCTCGGGATGATCGGAGTCGGCTTCGGCCTAGCGCTCAACGTTCTCTTCGGCCCCCACGTCCTTCACTACGGCTTGGCGCTGCTGGCGGCGATGTTCGGTGCACTGACCTCGTTGAGACAGGTGATGCTCCACATCGTTCCGGGAACCGGGTCATACGGCGATCCGGCCTTCGGGATGCACCTCTACACGTGGGCCTTCATCGTTTTCGTGACGATCACGCTCGCAATCGCTGTCGTTCTCTTCTTCCGAGACCAGTTCGATGAGCCGGTCGGTCCGGCTCCAGCAGCCGTCCGCTGGATGGCGATCGTCGTGATGTCCGCGGGGCTTTTCCTCGCTGGAGCCAACGTGATAACGACGCTGCTCGAATGCGGCATCGGCGCCTGCCCCGACAACCCGACTACCTATCTGTGATTGAAGTCGGCTCCATCTGCCTCTTCGGGCTATCGCTGCTCTGGCAGCTCCCGCCGATTATCCTCGCGATCGCCGTTCTGGTGGCCCTCTTCGCCGTGCTCCGCGAGCATCGCGGCGCTCTGGGCCGCCGCGAGTCGGACGCCCGCGACCCTCGTTGAACGCCGGGGCGGTTCCTCGATCTAAGCGGCTGAAGGGACTCGAACCCTCGACCTTCTGCATGGCAAGCAGACGCTCTAGCCAACTGAGCTACAGCCGCAGTGACGGCGGAGTATAGAGCGCGACGGCCGCGCTAGGGAACGACGTCGAGCCGGGCGATCTGCGTGGCGGGGTGGGCCTCGACCTCGAAGCGTCCCGTGTCCTTCGCTTCGAATACGAATTTTGCCGGCGCACCAGGGGCAGCCGTCTCTTCAATGTCATAGCCGTGGACGTGAACTTCGGTCTCGGCGCCATCGGTAGTGACCGTCAATCGGACGGTGGAGCCCTGCTTGTAGCTCAGCTTTGCGATGCCGCCGACCGGCTCACCGTTCTTGATCACGATCGTCTCAGGGTTCTTGAGCGCGGTTGCCTTGGGGGTAGTTGTGGTCGCGGCTGCCTCTGTTGTGGCGGGCGTCGTCGTGGTCGCGGTCGTGGCCTCGTCTTTAGGCTTCAGCAGCAGGAAGCCGATCACCAGTACGACCGCTGCGGCGAGCAGAATTGGCAGTGCCTTCTTCGAATCCATGATCCTCAGGCTAACGGAGCGCGGAAACTCCTGCGCTGAAGGCGACGACCGGAATCGAACCGGTGTACGCGGCTTTGCAGGCCGCTGCGTAGCCACTCCGCCACGTCGCCAATCGGTTCGAAGCGTAGCGCCCGCCAAGGGCGGCGCGGAATGTGCCTGCCCGCGCCGCGCTGATACTCTTTCGCTTCTTCCCAGGGCGATTAGCTCAGCTGGGAGAGCGCCGCCTCGACAAGGCGGAGGTCACTGGTTCGAGCCCAGTATCGCCCACTCCGCAGCGCCGTTTATCTAAGGCTCTGCCAGACTCCGTTTCATGAACGACTCCGCTGTGCTCTGCCCCGAATGTTCCAGCGAGCACTTCTACGAGCGCGACGAGTTCACTGTTTGCTCGATCTGCGGCCACGAGTGGATCGCCGGCACCGCCGACGCGGACGCCGCGCCGGAGTCCGCCACGGTTATCCGCGACTCGGTCGGCAATGTCCTCACAGACGGCGACACCGTCACGGTCGTCAAGGACCTGAAGGTCAAGGGCAGCGCAGGTGCGATCAAGGTCGGCACCAAGGTCCGCAACATTCGCCTCGTCAACGGCGTCGGCGACCACGACATCGACTGCAAGGTTGATGGCTTTGGGCCGATGCAGCTTAAGTCGAGCGTCGTGAAGAAGGTCTAGTCCTCTATGGGCCGGTAAGAAGCTCTGCGATGGATTTCGACTGGCTAAAGACCGGCTCGGCGCCCGGTTTGCTCACGGGCCAGTTCGGAGCCTCATAGATCGCGATGCGGCCTCCCTGCGCACAGTCGCCGGTCGTGCTGCAGTCGAGCGTCCCTGAAAGCCCGGAGTAGCCCTTGATGTCGAGCAGCGCGGAGCGAAGTGCTTCGCGGTCGATCACGAGGCCGCCTCCTGGCCTGCGTTCAGCGGCTTGACGGATCGCACCAAAGATCAAGTTCGCGGCGTCAAACGCGTTCGTATCGAATACTCCCGCGGGAGCAGCGCCGGCGCTGCGTTTGAAAGCTGGCAGGTATTCACTTTGGTAGAAGAGGTCGTCGGCTGTGTCGCCAGCGTCCGGGCCCGAGGCGTATACGCCATCGGCGCCCTTGCCGAGGGCGGTTAGGAATGTGCGGTCTTGGCAGGCCTCGGAGACGATGATCCGCGCTGAGCGAAGCGCGCTCGAACTGCGGATCGCCTTGACAGTGTCAGCGCAAGAAGGCTTTGAAGACATCTGCACGGGCACGAAGATCAGATCGGCCTTCTTTCGCTCCGCCGCCTTTACGGCCGCTGAAAGACCGCCGCTGGCTTCAATGTCGGAGCTCGAGGCGACGACACCGCCACGCAGCTTGAAGCGATCGCCAAATGCCTTGCCAAGCTGACTCGAGTAGGCGGTCGGGCTAAACATCACGGCGGCTCTGCGCCGAGCGATCTTGTTGTAGGCAAACTCGGCGACAACCTCGCCTTGGAGAAGGTCGTTGAGCGCTGTGCGGAAGTAGTAGCGCTGGTGGCGGCTCGCATCGGTCAGCGAAGGCGCACTATTAGACGGGCTGATGATCGGTGTCTTGCGAGCCGTCATCAGCGTGTCGGCTGCGTCGAGCGAGGACGAAGAGCAGGTAGTTCCGATCACGCCGAGCAGCTTCTCCTCCTCGAGTAGCCGTTCGGCACCGAGGCGGCCGCCTTCGGGGCTGCAGTCATCGTTCTCGCTGACTAGCGATATCGGGTGATCGAGCAGGCGCCCGCCGATCCCATCAAAGCGGCCGTCGAGATAATCGATCGCCAGCTCGGTAGCTGTCAGGGCATCGATTCCTTGCGTGTCGGCGTCGGAAAGGAGGCTGCCAAGGAATATTGGCTCGCCTGCCGCGACCGTTGTGCAACGTGAACCAGAGCAGCCATCAGCCTGCTCCGCTGACGGCCAGAGCGCAACAGCGAGCAGCGCAACGACGGCGCAGGCTGAGGCGGCTCCAATGATCAGCTTCGTCTTCTTCGTCATCGGCCGTTGACCCAAGGCTTATAGCGACCGTCTTGAATCTCTTGCACGAGCTTCTCGATCGGGGCGGATTTAGCTCTAAAAGGGCCCTGAAATGGTCCTGTGATTGCCAAAATTGCTGCCGTGTCGAGCGCCACAAGGAGGATCAGGCTGGTAGCCACAAGCGAGTATTTCGTGCCCGCCCTGACAACAGTCACGAGCGCGTTGACGATCAGTGCCGCACCAGCAACCAAGCAGAGCAACAGAAGAGGCAGTGGCAGCGAGCTGGAGCCAATCACCAAGCGCTGACGACGTGCCTGCGTCATCTCTTCAATTCCTCCGGCCATCGAAGAAAGCGCCGCGGTAGATGGGTACTTGCGCTCTGACAGCGTGTAGACCTGCTGCTGGAGGTCACTGAGGTACTGACCCGATGGCGATTCCTCGGGCTTCTTGTTAGAGAGCGAACTCCACTCTGCTCCAGGCAGCGATGTCAGATAAACAACCATCTGATCTTGTATCCGGTCGGCGTCCGGTGGCGGAAGCGTCGCGCTCGCCGATGCCAACTGGGTCGCCGCTGCCACCTCCTGGCCAACATAGGACTGAGCCGACTTGAGCGTCGCGTACTCAGAGTTGATCAAGAATCCGGTGAGAAAAGCGAAAAGGCTGCCAAAGGCCGTCATGTATTTGCCCGCGATGTAGGTGGCGTCTGCGCGGGACGACTCCGGTACGTAACGGCGTAGGAGGACTGCGACAAGCCAGGCGAAACCAAACGCGCCCAGCAGGCAGATCAACAAAATCGCCATTCCCGGTAGCGAGCTGACGGAAAGATTCATCGCTGCACCCCGGCAGCGTCAGCCGCCTGTTCCCACTCTTCGTTCGCCTTCTCAATCTCATCAGGCGCGAGCGCGACGCCGGCAGCATTGCCTTCGGCTACGAGCCGCTCAGGCTCGAGCGCGAAAGAGACAAAGGCTGCCAGCGTCGCGTTGTCGGCGGCAGCTTTTGTGTTGACGTAAAGCAACTGCGAACGCGAGAGCGCGTACTCGCCACTACGGATCGTGCTCGCCGTGGCCGGAACGCAGCTTCGGCCGGAATTAACTTTTAGGAACCGGACCTGATCTCGCCACCGCTGAGCCTTCTCGAAATCGGCGAAGCCAATGCTGCTGCGTTGCCGGGCGACCTCGCTGGGAATCATCGCGTCACTGGCCAACGTGCGGTAGTCGGGACGGATCTCGGGGGCGCTCTTACGGACCGCCGAAAACGGAGCCACTGTTTGGTCGATAAGAAGATCAACCGTGCTCGAGGTTGGCGGCGGGCCGATCAACGTCAACTTCTCGTTCGGCAGCTCATCCTTCTCTCCCAGGGCGCGGGCGATCTCTGCGCCTCCGTTCCAAGAATCAACACCGGCAGATTCGGGGCCCACCAGTGAGTAAATCTGAGGTAGCGAAAGGCAGCTCACTCCCGAGGGATTGTCCTTGTTCGTGAACAGGACGATGGCGTCGCGGGCGACGGGAATTTTTGCCAGCGGGATACCAGAACCGTTACAGGCTTCGCTCTCCGTAGGTGACATCTCGCGTGCTGTTACCGCGAGGTCAACGAGGCCGTCACAGAGCTTGCCAAGCCCTTGCTCGCTACCTGCCATCGAAATGTCAAAGCGCGCAAGGGGATTTTCCGGCGCAAAGCGATCTACGGCGAGTGAGACAAATGGTTGAGATGATGGCGAACCACCAATCACAACTTCTTGGTCCAGTGCGCTGCCGCCGCAGCCGCTGACGGCAATAATCAGCGCCGCGCCGCTGGCGACCGAGAAAGCGAAGTTTCGAAACATCGGCGAGAGCGTACAGAGAGGGCTCAGGCAGCGAGCGCGGCGCGCAGCACGCCGGCCATCTCACAGACGGCGTCGTGTGAAGTTCGGTTGGCGACGGAGAAGTTGATGAAGCCGTGGATCAGTGAGGAGTGGCGACGGAGAGTCACTTCGACGCCGTCAGCTTTCAGCTTCGCTGCGTACGCCTCGCCCTCGTCGCGGAGCGGGTCAAAGCCGGCAGTGATGATGTGCGCTGGCGCCAGGCCCGCGAGTGGCCCTGCCTTCAGCGGCGAGGCCTTCGGATCGTTTAGATCGTCTTCGGCGCTGAGGTAGTGCTGGCCGAACCAATCCATCTGAGCTTCGCTGAGGAAGAAACCCTCACCGAAGAGCTGGTAGGAGGGGTACTTCTCAGCGAAGTCACAGACCGGGTAGATCAAAAGTTGAAACGCGGGTGCTGGGCCGCCGTCGGCGAGTGCCTGCTGGGCAGTGACGGTTGCCAACTGCCCGCCTGCGCTGTCTCCACCGACGGCGATCCGCGCGGGGTCGGCGCCGAATTCGGCCGCCCGCGCGACTACGTCGCGGAATGCTGCCAAGGCGTCGTCGGCCGCGGCGGGGTACTTGTGCTCAGGGGCCAGGCGGTAATCAACCGAGAGCACGCGGCAGCCGGAGTGCTGAGCGATCAACCGGCACGGCGCGTCATGCGTCTCGAGGTCGCAAATCACGAAGCCACCGCCGTGGTAGAAGACGAGTAGCGGGCTGATGCTGTCCTTGCACTCCTCGGGCACATAGAGGCGCGCCGGCAGCGGGCCTTCTGCGCCCGCGACGGTCGTTTCCATCACGCTCGCCATCGGCAGCTGCGGCGCTGCAATCAACGAGCGCGTCTCGGTCACTGCCGCGCGCGCCTGAACAGGGCTGAGCCGCTCCATCTCTGGCTGCGGTGCCATCGCCATCAGCTTCAGCAATAGCTGAAGGCCGGGGTCGAGTGTTTGCCCATCGCGCACGGTCGGCGTTCCACCGGCAAGGCGGAGCTGAGCGGCTGGCCCAAGTCGCATAAGGCTGCGAACGACGGCTCCTTGGGCTTTCATTGCGGCAGAGGCAGAATCCATCGCGCAGAAGCTAACTGGTTGCTGCCGGCGGCGCGGTGACGAACGCCAACAACGCATCGTTGAACTGAACGGGCCGCTCAAACATCGGGACATGGCCCGTGTCAGCCATCGTCAGCAGCTCGGCATTCGGAATCAGCTCACAGAACTCGAGCGCGTCACCGAGAGGTACGAGAATGTCGTCCTCGCCTTGAATCACGAGAACAGGGCAGCCGATCTCGCCGAGCCGATGGCGGAAGTCGTAAGCGAGGATCGCTTCGAACGCGTCGCCGAAGCCTGCGTCACCGAAAGTTAAGAGCTGCTCTGACAGGAGTTCCTTCGAAATTAGCGTCGGGTAGCGCGCGACGAGACCCATCCCAAGCGCGATGTACCCGGGGCGCGTGAGCATCCTCTTTGCGGCGTTCGGATCTCCCTGCCCACGCATCATCAGCTGCCGCGCGAGCGTTTGGCCAGTGCGCGAGTTGGTGACGTTCGCTGAGCTGATCCCAGCCGCGTCCACGAGGAGCAGCAGTTCGACTCGCTCGGGGTGCTGGATCGCTACCTCGGCCGCCGTGAAGCCACCCATCGAGTTACCAACGAGCACGACAGGCCCAAGCCCAAGTTGATCGCAGAACGCGTCAACTGTTGCAGCAAAGCCGGTGATCGAGATTGGATGGGACGGCATTTCGGAGCGACCAAAACCGGGCAGATCGAGCGCGATCGCTCGGCAGTTCTCAGCCGTGCGCGGAAGGTTCTCGAGCCAGTTCTGCCATGAGCCGCCAAGCCCGTGAATGAACACGACGGTCTGATTGCCCTGACCGATGTCGACGTAGTTGACCGAGCGACCGTTGATCTCGACCTGCTTCGTGTGGGCTGGCCAGTTAACGTCGCGCCAGTCGGGCGCATCAGAGACGCCGTAGGTGGCGTCAGCTTTGCGCGCCGCGCGATGTGTCAGAGGGCGCGCGGTCGAAGGCCAGACGTTGCGCAGGGGGCCACGCCGGTAGACGCGCTGTGTTGATGCATCAGCCATACAGCAACGGTAGCGGAGCTGGTGAGCAAAACTGCGACGTAACGGCCCATTCTTGGACAGTCATCGCCACAGCTGGAAGTGATCGCCCTGCCGCTCGCGTAGCATCAGCCTCGTGCAGGTAACTCTTCCCGACGGCACCGCTCTAGAGCTCGCAGATGGCGCGAGCGGTCTCGACGCGGCAGAAGCGATCGGCCCGGGCTTGGCGCGCGCCGCGCTCGCCTACCGCCAACAAGGCGAATTGCGCGATCTCGCTGCTCCGCTTACCGCCGATCAACCGATCGAGATCATCACAAAAACCTCCGGCGACGACGGCCTCGCTCTAATCCGCCACGACGCCGCCCACGTTTTAGCGGCCGCAGTGACGGAGCTCTATCCCGGCGTGAAGGTGTCGATCGGCCCGGCGATCGAACGCGGCTTTTACTACGACTTCGAGTTCCCCGACGGAGTCGTCATCAGCGAGGACGACTTCGGAGCGATTGAAGCTCAGATGAAGAAGCACATCAAAGCGGGGGAGGGCTTCGAACGCGAAGAGTTAAGCGTCGCTGACGCCCTTGAGCGCTTTCGCGGCGAGCAGCAGGATTACAAGGTCGAGCTGATTGAGGATCTCGTCCGCGATGAGGGCGTTGAAACTGTTTCGCTCTACACCAACGGCCCGTTCACCGACCTCTGTCGCGGTCCACACGGCCAGTCAACGAAAGCGATCGGCGCGGTCAAGCTCCAATCGGTTGCAGGCGCCTACTGGCGCGGCGACTCAGACCGCACGATGCTGACGCGGATCTACGGCACGGCCTTCTTCGATAAGAAGGAGTTGGAAGCTGAGCTGGAGCGGCTCGAAGCTGCCCGCGCCCGCGACCATCGACGGCTCGGTAAAGAGCTCGAGCTCTTTGAGTTCTCCGAGGTCTCTCCCGGCTCTGCTTTTTGGCTGCCACGCGGCACAACGATCTTCAACGAGCTGGTCGCGCTCTCGCGCGAGATGGGCGCGGCCCGCGGCTACCAGGAGGTCAAAACGCCACAGCTCTACGACGCCGAGCTGTGGAAAACATCGGGCCACTGGGAGAAGTACCGCGAGAACATGTTCGTAACCAGCACCGAGGACCGCGAGTTCGGCCTTAAGCCGATGAACTGCCCCGGCCACGCGCACCTCTTCGGCGGCCGCCGCTGGAGTTATCGCGAACTACCGGTGCGCTACTCGGAGCCGGGCCTGCTCCACCGCAACGAACTCAGCGGAACGCTTCACGGCCTTCTGCGCGTGCGGCATTTCGCTCAGGACGATGCCCACGTCTTCTGCACCGAGGAGCAGGTAGCTGACGAGGTTGCCGCCTGCCTCGAGTTTGCCTTCGCGACCTACGAGCTTTTCGGCTTCGACGTGCACCTCGAGCTCTCGACGCGGCCAGAGCAGCGGATCGGCAGCGACGAGATGTGGGACCGCGCTGAGGCGGCGCTGATCGGAGCACTCGAAGCTCGCGGTCTCGATTACGAACTTAACCCCGGTGACGGCGCCTTCTACGGGCCGAAGATCGACCTTCACATGACCGACTCGCTCGACCGCTCCTGGCAGCTCGGAACCGTTCAGCTCGACTACTCAATGCCCGAGCGCTTCGACCTTCAGTACACAGGCGCCGATGACTCAGTCCACCGCCCGGTGATGATTCACCGCGCGCTGATGGGCTCATATGAGCGCTTCGTGGGAATCCTGATCGAGCATTATGCCGGCGAGTTTCCGGTCTGGCTCGCGCCGGTGCAGGCAGTAGTCCTACCAGTCTCCGACCGTCACGCCGAGGCGGCAGAGGTGATCGCCGCCCAGCTTCGCGAGCGTGGCATCCGCGTCGAGGTGGATCTCCGCTCCGAATCGGTCTCAAAGCTGATCCGCGACAACGAGATCGCGAAGATTCCTTACATGCTCGTCGTGGGCGATAAAGAGGCCGAAGGAGAGAGCGTCGCGGTTCGCCGCCACGGTGACGGCGACATCGGCTCGTTCCCGATTGAGGCCTTCGCCGACCATCTGGTAGCTGAAACCGAGACGCGCCGAGACGCGCCACTCACGGCTTGACCGTCACCGTCGCCCGCGGTTTCATCGAGCGCACGCGCGGCCTTGCGTGGCGCAAAAGCATTCCGCCCGGAGAAGCACTCCAGATCAACCGTTGCCGCTCGGTTCACACCTTCGGAATGCGCTTCCCGCTCGATCTTCTCTGGCTCGACAAGCAAGGCCGCGCGATTCGCGTTGATTACGACGTGCCGCCGCGGTGCCTCCGCTCCTGCAGCCAGGCGCACTCTGTCGTCGAGGTGACTGCCGGAGAGGGGAGCGACATCCTTGAATCTGGCTATACTGCTGCGCGTTGACCCGAATGTTCGTCCAGACGCCGCGCCCTTGACGCGCTGCCTCCGAAGCTAGTGCCGGTCCCCCGGCGCTTCGACCGGCGTATGCCGGATCGTGACACGACTCGGATCAACGAGAAAATTCGTGTTGCCGAAGTTCGAGTAATTGACGACGAGGGCGCCCAGGTTGGCATCCTCAAGATCGATGATGCGCTGAAGCTCGCGGTTGAGAAGGGCCTCGACCTCGTTGAGGTTGCGCCTGAAGCAAGCCCGCCGGTCTGTCGCATCCTCGACTACTCGAAGTACAAGTACGAGCTAGCGCAGAAAGCCAAGGCCGCGAAGAAGGGCCAGAAGCAGATCACGATCCGTGAAATCAAGTTCCGCCCGAAGATCGCTGAGCACGACTACGCGACCAAGAAGGGCCACGTAACACGCTTCCTGATGCACAAGGACAAGGTCAAGGTCACGATCATGTTCCGTGGCCGCGAAGTCACACATCCGGAGCTTGGTCGAGCAATCCTCGCTCGACTAACGCGCGAACTCGAACCGATCGGCGCGGTCGAGCAGCGCCCAAACCTTGACGGCCGCAACATGACAATGGTGCTCGGCCCAAGCAAAGAGGTAATCAGCGGCGAGATCACTGAGTTCGAGCCGCTCGACTTCAGCGCCGAGATTGCCGCCGCGCAGGCCGAAGCTGACGCTGAGGCCTTCGCACGCTCGATCGCAGCATCGGCGCCGCCGCCGCGTGCACAGGCTGAGGTTGAAATCGCTGAAGCTGTGGTGGCCGAAGAGATCGTCGCCGATGAGGTGGCCGTCGAGGCCGATGGCGAGGTCGCCGCCGATGCCGCGGAAGAGGTAGTCGAAGTGGCCGCGGAAGCGCCCGGCGAGACTCCCGACGCCGCCTAGTTCGACCGCGCTTCGACTCCAAACAGGGCTGCCGCTGAGCCGCTGGCGCGCCGAGTTTCTATACTCCCGGTTCGCGATGCCCAAGATGAAGACACATTCCGGCGCAAAGAAGCGCTTCAAGCTGACCTCGAAGGGAAAGGTCCGCGCGCGCAAAGCGATGTCGAGCCACATCCTCGAGAAGAAGTCACCGAAGCGTAAGCGCGGCTTCCGCAAGCCCGCCGAAGTAGCCGCAGTCGACGTCCCACGGGTCAAAAGAATGTTGGGTGACAAGTGACGCGCGTAAAGCGGTCGGTTTCGGCCAAGAAGAAGCGGCGCGCAACACTCGAACGCGCCAAGGGCTACCGCGGCACCGCGAACTCGAATTACCGCCGCGCGAAGGAAACGCTGATGAAGGCGGATTCCTACGCCTACCGTGATCGGCGCAACCGCAAGCGTGACTTCCGTCGCCTATGGATCACCCGCATCAACGCTGCTGCGCGGCTAAATGGGATGACCTACGCAACCTTCATGCACGGCCTCAGCGAAGCCGGGATCGAGCTAGACCGCAAGGTGCTGGCCGACATCGCCGTACGCGATCCTGAGACTTTCCGCCGATTTGTAGATGCCGCCCGAGAGGCGACGGCCGCCGAGTCCTAGACTCAGCCGCCGTTTCGCCGCTATCGGGCGCCGCTTCCGCAAGGAGGGGCGCCCTTTTTTTTGGAGCAAAACGAGAGCCCAATGACAATCCACAATCCACAACACCCAAACTTGAACCAGGTCACTCTCCTGAGGACTAGGCGCGGGCGCGACCGCAGCGGGCGGTTCGTCGCTGAGGGCGAGGATCTAATCGCCGCGGCAGCCGCGAACGGCTGGCAGCCAGTCGATTCGTTTGTTGCCGAAGGCAGCGGGTTAAGTGGGACTGAGGTCAGTGAGGAAGCGCTCTCCGAAGTCTCGGCGCTCGGCTCGGGTACGCGCGCGCTCGCGATCTACGAGCAACGTTGGAGCGAGCCGAAGGGCCCACTGGCTGTCTGGCTCCATGGAGTCGGCGACCCCGGAAACGTCGGGACGATCATCCGCAGCGCACACGCCTTTGGCGCAGCGTGCGTGATCCTTGGGCCAGGCAGCGCCGATCCGTTCGGGCCGAAGGCAGTCCGCGCGAGCATGGGCGCGATCTTCAGCGTTGCTGTTTCGCGCGCAGATCAGATTGAGCAGCTCCCGGGAACGACGGTTGCTCTTGCTGCTTCAGCGCCTCTGCAGCTCGACGGCGCGCCCTGGCCCGAGGGCGAAGTGACGTTGCTGATCGGCGCTGAGCGGGAAGGCCTGCCGGCGGCAGTTGTCGCGGCCGCCAGCGAGGCGCGTTCGATCGAGATCGACGGCGACTCCCTAAACGCCGCCATGGCAGCGACAATCGCGCTCTATTCATGCACGAGGAAGGTTTAGGGTGGCGACGATGCTTGAGCGCGTAGCTGAGATTCAGAAGCAGGCCGAAGCTGAGATCTCAGCGGCTTCTAGCTCAGCCGTGCTCGAAGAGCTGCGTGTTCAGTACCTAGGCCGCAAGGCCGAGCTGCCTCAGCTACTGCGCGATGTGGCTGGGCTCCCGCCGGAGCAGCGCGGCGAAGCGGGACGGAGCGCGAACGAAGCACGCCAGGCGCTTGAGGCGATGATCGAGAGCGCCGCCGCCCGTTTCGAGGCAGCCGAGATGAGCGCCGCTTTGGCTGACGACAACGTAGACATCACGCTGCCCGGCTCTCCGGTCGAAGCGACAGGCCACCACCATCTCCTCAGTGCAACGCGGCGCGAGATTGAGGACGTCTTCTGCGGCCTCGGCTACAGCGTCGTCGAAGGCCCTGAGGTCGAGCTTGTCCACTACAACTTCGATGCGCTAAACCACGACCCAGCGCACCCAGCGCGCGCCCGCAGCGACACCTTTTACATCGAAGGTGGAGGAGAAGGGCCCGACGAAACGCTGCTGCGCACGCACACCTCTCCGATGCAGATTCGGATCATGGAGCAGACGCCGCCGCCGATCGCGCTGATCGTTCCCGGCCGCGTCTTCCGCCGCGACAGCGATGCCACGCACACACCACAGTTCCACCAGATCGAAGGCCTTCTTGTTGACGAAGGCGTAACGCTCGCCGATCTCAAGGGCACCTTGCTGGCGTTCGCCCGCGCAATCTTCGGCGCTGACCGCGAGCTGCGGCTGCGGCCACACTTCTTCCCGTTCACGGAGCCGAGCGTCGAAGTTGACGTCTCCTGCTTTATGTGTGAGCAGGGCGCTGCCCCCGACGGCGAGCGTTGTTCGCTCTGCAAGGGAACCGGCTGGCTTGAGGTGCTCGGATCGGGAATGGTTGACCCGAACGTCTTCGCCGCTGTCAGCGAGCACGGCTACAACCCCAATACACACCAAGGTTTCGCCTTCGGTCTCGGCATCGAGCGGATCGCGATGCTCAAACATGGGGTGCCTGACTTGCGCTTCTTCTATGAAAACGACCTGCGCTTCCTGCGCCAGTTTGGCTGAGTCTGAGTCATGCGCGTACCGATCGATTGGCTGAGCGAATACGTCGAGGTCGACCTGACCCCAGTTGAGCTCTCTGAACGGCTGGCGATGACCGGCACCGAGGTCGCGCGCGTGCTCCATCACGGGCCGCTCTCAGCTGACAACTTCGTCGTCGGCAAGGTTCTGAGCGCCGAGCAACACCCCGACGCCGATCGACTCCGCGTCTGCAGCGTCGATAGCGGCGACGGCGAACCGCGCACGATCGTCTGCGGCGCACCCAACGTCGCGGCCGGCCAGACCGTCGCAGTGGCGCTGCCGGGCGCCGTGATGCCTGACGGCACCAAGCTCGGTGAAGCGAAGCTGCGCGGAATCAAGTCCTCGGGGATGATTCTCGCTGAGGACGAGCTTGGGATCGGCGGCGAGCACGACGGGATCATGGTGCTCGAAGACGATCTAGCCGCCGGCACACCGCTTGGCGAAGTTTTTGCCGTTTCGAGCGAGGTGCTGGAGCCTGAAGTGACGCCGAACCGCGGCGACTGCGGCGGGCTCTACGGGATCGCGCGCGAAGTCCACGCCGCCACCGGCGCGGCTCTGAGCGCACCTCCTTGGATCGACGACCCGGGCGCTGGCACGCTCGGCCAAGAGCCAGTCGGCATCTCGGTAACGGTGGAAAGCGCCGCACTCTGCCCGCGCTTCACAGCGCGCATCTTCGAGAACGTAACTATCGCCCCGTCGCCGATCTGGCTGAAGGCACGGCTTGCCGCAGCTGGGCAGCGCTCGATCAGCAACGTCGTCGACATCACCAACTACGTGATGCTGGTGAGCGGGCATCCGCTCCACGCCTTCGACCTTGATCAGATTGCCGGTGGCGAATTGACCGTTCGATCTGCTCAGAACGGCGAGAAATTGACAACGCTCGATGGCGAAGAGCGCGTGCTTGACAGCGACATCTGCCTGATCGCAGATGCCGATGGCCCGACATCTTTGGCTGGCGTAATGGGAGGCAGTCGCTCCGAAGTGAGCGATCAGACAACCCGAGTGCTGCTTGAAGTCGCCGTATGGGACGGTGCCAACATCAACCGCACGTCAACGCGGCTCGGATTGCGCAGCGAGGCTTCATCGCGCTTTGAGAAAGGGCTCTCGCCCGAGGGCGCGCTCGAAGCACAAGCGATGGCGACGGCATTGATGCTCGAACTGACTGGCGCAACGCTCGCCGATGGAACGCTCGACGTCGGCGGCGATGGGCCGCCAGCCGATCTGATCCGACTGCGCGACGCGCGGATCGTTTCGCTGCTCGGCACGCCGATCGAACGCGAACGCTCGCAGCAGATCCTTGAATCGCTTGGCTTCTCAGTTTCAGACGCCGACGACGGCCTCGATGTCACGGTGCCGCACTGGCGCCGTGATGACGTGACGCGCGAAGCCGATCTGATCGAAGAGGTTGCGCGGATCAACGGCCTTGATTCGCTGCCAGCGACTTTGCCAATCAACCGCACCGGCCGCGCTGGCGGCTTGAGCCGCGAGCAGCGGCTCGTCCGCCGCGCCGAAGACGTGCTTGTTGGCCGCGGCCTCTCGGAGATTGTTGGCTGGTCGTTCACCGACCCGCAGATCTGTGACCGGCTGCTGCTCCCCGATGATCACCCGCTGCGCGCACTGGTTGTGATCGAAAACCCAATGAGCTCGGCTCAGTCTGTGATGAGGCCATCGATCCTGCCGTCGTTGCTTGACGCCGCCGCCTACAACTTGGCCCGGGGCGCTGAGGGCTGCGCGCTTTTCGAATCCGGCTCCGTCTACCGGGCCGGTCCAGGCGAGGGCGGAATGGCCGCCAATGAACACCACGGGCTCGGCGCGATCATCACCGGGCCGGCGCGCGAGCCAAGCTGGGGCGATCCGCAGCCGCCCGCAGCGCGAATTCAAACCGCCCACGCGCTCGTTAGCTCGGTGCTCGGTGCGCTCGGAATCGAATGGCAGGTTGAAGATGGTGAGCTGCCGTTCCTGCACCCAGGCCGGACGGCGATGATTGCCACTGCCGACGGGTCGCTCGGTTGGTTTGGCGAGGTTCATCCTGCCGTCGCCGCAAGCTGGGAGATCGAGCAGCCGATCGCCGCGCTTGCGATCGACATCGGCCGCGCCGCAGCTCTGGCTCCATCTCACGCAATTTTCAGCGACCTAACGAGCTTCCCGCCGCTGCGCGAGGACCTCGCCGTGATCGTCCCCTCAGAAGTCAGCGCCGCGAGCGTCGTTGCCTGCATCATCGCCGCCGGCTCGCCGCTCGTCAGCCGCGCCGAAGTGTTCGACGTGTATAGCGGCGAGCAGGTAGTGGAGGGGCGCGTGTCGCTCGCTCTCCACGTTGACTTTGCCGCCGCCGATCGCACTCTTAGCGACGAAGACGTCGCGCCGCTGCGGGAGAAGATCGTCGCAGCGTTGAAGACCGATGTTGGCGGTGAGCTCCGTGGCTGATCATCGGATTCTTGTCGCCGGGGCTTCCGGATACGCGGGCGCGCTCGCGGCCGAGCTGGTCGATCGCCATCCGGCGCTGGACCTCGCCGCGGCAACGAGCCGCTCCGACGCCGGCCAGCGGCTCTCCGCCCTCTACCCGCAGTACCGCTGCGATGCCGTACTCGAGGAGCTAGCGCTCGGCGCACACGGCGAGCTCGATGGCGCGATCGTCGCCTACCCGCACGGGGCATCTGCGCCGGTCGTCGCCGAGCTGCGCGCTGCCGGCGTGCC
>JBIHZY010000082.1:0-7950 GCA_044240185.1 Solirubrobacteraceae bacterium | reverse complement strand
AGCCGCTGGCGCTCAGCTAGCAGCGCGGTCAGCGCCGCATCACGTGCACCGGGGTCGTCGAGCGCGATCGTGATTCCCGCCTCCTCGCAGAGCTCGCCGAGGATGAAGCTGCGCCGCGAAGGTTCGAGCAGGTAGGCAGCCAGCAGCGTGTCGTGAGCGACAACGGTTGGAACCACTCCGAGCGCCTTGGCGTCGTGGACGACTACCGGTCGATCGCCAAGCGCTGCCGCCATCTCGGCAGCTTCGGCGAGCTCGCCGACAACTGCCTGACCGTCGCAGTAGGCGGCAAAACGCCACGCCTGCTCGCGCGCGAAGAGTTCGCCGTCCTCCATCTCCGGAGCAGCTATGACGACGGCCAGCGGCGCCTTCTTGCCACCAAGTGCGACAGCTTTAGCGAGCGACCCGGCCTCGACCGTGACTTTGACGGCCGGCGCAGCCTCAACTAGTGGCGCGATCTCTTCATCGGCTCCTGCCTCGGCCGGCCCCAACTCCGACTCGATTCGCCGCAGCGGGTCGCGCAGTTCAAACTCGATGAAAACTTCACGCAGCTTCGCGCGGCTCGGCTCGCTCTCTGCGGCAGCAATTGCAAGCGGGTCAACGTCGAGCGGCACATCACGCTGAATCGTCGCCAATTCCTTACTGAGCCTCGCGTCGCCAGCGAAGTTGGTCAGGTTCTCTTTGCGCTTGGCGCCGCTTATTTCTTCAACGCTGCTGAGAATTGTCTCGAGCGAGCCGAACTCCTGAAGCAGCGCGGCAGCAGTCTTGTCGCCGATTCCCGGTACGCCAGGGATGTTGTCAGACGAATCGCCCTTGAGGCCGTAGAAGTCGGGGATCAGCTCCGGTGCGATTCCGTAACGCTCAATCACTCCCTCGTAGTCATAGAACTTCGTCTCCGTGATTCCGCGAGCGGTCGCCATCACGGTCACGTGGCCCTCAGGGTCAATCAGCTGGAACGAGTCGCGGTCGCCGGTCACGATCACAACTGGCACCGGGCTCGGAGCTGTCCTAGCTATCTCAGCGAGTGAGGCGATCACGTCATCGGCCTCAAATCCATCGACGTGGACGTTGTGCCAACCGAAGGCTTCGACTATCGGCGCGAAGTGCGGCCACTGTTCGCGCAGTAGATCCGGCTTCGAAGGGCGGTTCGCCTTGTAGCGCGGGTCGAGCTCCTTGCGCCCCGAAGTGCCGCGGTCCCAACAGACGATCGTCGGGTTGTTGCCGTACTCGGTAAAGAGCTTGACGAGCATCGAAGCGAAGCCAAAGATCGCGTTGCTGGGCTGGCCCTTAGAGGTTGCGATCGTGTCCGGAAGCGCGAAGAAGGCGCGGTAGGCAAGGCTGTTGCCGTCGATCAGATAGAGCGTCTTGGACACGGGTGCTGACGCTACCGCAGCGGTCGGCACGCCGGTGGCCAGCCAACCTTCATACACTCCCGCACGTGAGCTCAACACCTTCAGCCCAGTACAGCCTGACGATCCGAATCGAGATCGAAGACGTCCCCGGAATGCTCGGGCGCGTTGCCAGCGCGATCGGCGATGTGGGCGGAACGATCGGTGCGATCGAGCTCGTTGAGGCCGACGAGCACCTGATCCGCGACGTCACCGTCAGCGCGGGTGACTCCGAACACTGGGCCGCGATCGTTGACGCGATCGGAGCCGTCGAGGGTGCGCGCGTAATCGACACAACCGACCGCACCTTCCAAATGCACGTCGGCGGCAAGATCGAGCAGCACAACCGCCACCCACTGAAAACTCGCGACGACCTCTCGATGGCCTACACACCTGGCGTGGCGCGCGTCTGCAGTGCGATTCACGAAGACCCAGAGCGTGCCTTCCAGTACACGATCAAGCGCAACACGGTTGCCGTCGTCAGCGACGGAACTGCCGTTCTAGGCCTCGGCGACATTGGCCCTCGCGCGGCGATGCCGGTGATGGAAGGCAAGGCGATGCTGTTCAAGGAGTTCGCCGGTGTCGACGCCTTCCCAATCTGCCTCGACACGAAGGACACCGACGAGATCGTTGAGACGGTCGAGCGGATCGCGCCCGGGTTTGGCGGAATCAACCTTGAAGACATCTCGGCGCCACGCTGTTTCGAGATCGAAGAGCGGCTAAAGGCTTCGCTCGATATCCCCGTCTTCCACGACGACCAGCACGGCACGGCAGTAGTTGTACTCGCGGCGCTAATGAATGCCTGCCGCTTGACCGGCCGAGAGCTGAAGGACCTTCGCGTGCTTGTGATCGGCCTCGGAGCCGCCGGCGTCGCGGTGACGAAGATCCTGATCGAAGCGGGCGTGCGAGAGATCATCGGCTGCGACTCACAAGGCGCGCTCAGCACCGAACGAGCCGACTACCTCGACGGCACAATGACGCCGATCAAGCGCTGGTACTCAGAGCAGACCAACCCCGAGAAGATCAGCGGCGGCCCCACTGAAGCGATCGCCGGAACCGACCTGATGATCGGCCTCTCTGGAGCCAAGGTGATTGACGCCGCAGCGCTCTCGACGATGCGCCCCGATCCGATGATCTTTGCGATGGCAAACCCTAATCCTGAGGTCTCTCCAGAAGAGGCCGCTCCATATGCTCGGATCATCGCCACCGGCCGCTCCGATTATCCAAACCAGATCAACAACGTGCTCTGTTTCCCTGGCGTCTTCCGCGGCGCGCTCGACGTTCGCGCGGAGCAGATCACAGAGCCAATGAAGATGGCCGCAGCCCGCGCGATCGCTGACATTGTCACCGACGAACAGCTCAGCGAGGAGTACATCATCCCCTCCTGCTTCAACCGCGACGTGGCACCGGCGGTCGCTGAAGCGGTCGCTGCAGAGGCCCGCGCCAGCGGCGCCGCTCAAGCCGAGCGCAACACAATTGGCTTTGCTGCTTCGGATGTTGAAGCGCTCCGTAGCCCATAACCGTCGCTGATCCGTACCCGTTTCGAAACTTCGAGAGGAACGAATCATGAAGATCACAATTACCGGCGCAACAGGACTTATCGGCACACGCTTGGTGCGGGCGCTGCAGGCGCGTGGAGACGAAGTGACCGTTCTTTCACGCAGTCCGCAGAGCGCAGCTGCGGCGCTCGACGTTGAGGCAATCGGCTGGGATTCGCTGAGCGAACCCGCTCCGGCTGACGCGCTCAGCGGGCGTGACGCGGTAATCCACCTCGCCGGCGAGCCGGTTGCTCAGCGATGGACCGACGAGAGCAAGAAAGCTATCCGCGATAGCCGTGAGCTCGGCACGCGCAACCTCGTCGCCGGGATCGCAGCGGCGCAACCTCGTCCAACGGTGCTGGTTTCGTCGTCTGCCGTCGGCTACTACGGCAAGCACGGCGACGAGCTGATCGACGAGCAGAGCGCGCCCGGCAGCGACTTTTTGGCTGAGGTCTGCGTCGCATGGGAGCGCGAGGCTGCCGCCGCCGAAGCGCTTGGGCTCCGCGTCGCAACGATCCGCACCGGCATAGTGCTTGACGCCAGCGGCGGAGCGCTGAAGACGATGCTTCCACCGTTCAAAGCTGGTGTAGGTGGCCCGGTGGCCGGCGGCAAGCAGTACATGCCCTGGATTCACGCCGATGACATCGTTGGCCTCTATCTAGCCGCGCTCGACGACGAAGTTTGGAACGGGCCGATCAACGGAACCGCACCCAACCCTGCTACCAACGCGGCGTTCTCGAAGACGCTTGGGCGCGTCCTCCATCGGCCCTCGCTCTTCCCCGTACCGGCGTTTGTGATCCGTGCCCGCTACGGCGATATGGCTGAGCTGGTGACCGAAGGACAGCGTGCGATCCCAGCCGCAGCGATCGCCAACGGCTACAAGTTCAACGAGCCAGAGCTCGAACACGCACTGGCTTCAGCGATCGCCGGCTGAGCGCAGTTCAGCGGGCAATAGCAGCGGTCAGCGCCGGCGAGGCGACGAGCTGGCCGCCAACGATCCGTGAGACGGTGAACGCGCTCAGCGTTGAATCGCCGTTGGCGTCGTAGCTATAGCGGCCGAGCGCAGAGCTACTGCGGTTCGTTGCCCTGAGTTTGGCGAGCACGCTGGAGCGGTCGTTGCCGCTGGCGCCTGAGCTGCGGATCGCGTCGAGAACGTCGACCATCGCCTCGTATCCGTAAAGCCCGGCGGTTCCCGGAGCAGTCCCGAATTGGGCTTTGTAGCGCTTCGTGAAAGCCACCCCAGCCGCACCCAGGCGCAGAGGGTCAGGCCCGGGGGTCGTTACGAGCGTCGCTCGCTGTGCTCGCGCACTTAGATTCTCAGTGAAGGACGGGCTCGCTCCGGCGCGCCCGACAAAGAACTTCAGCGAGGGCTCTGACACGACCAGCCGATTGAAGAGCTGCGCAGCAGCAACGTTGATTGGGCCTGAGTAGGAGAGGCAGCCAGCACCAGCGTTAACGACTTTTTTGGCGACAGCGCGCAATTCACCGACTGTGCCGTCGCTGGCTGTTGAGCCGGCTGTGGCGACCGACTCCGCTTTCAGCGCATCGCTCATCGCGGTCGCAGAGAGCTTGCCGAGTTGCGAATCGCTGTAGACAATGAAGCTCGCGTCGCAGCCCTGCTCAGCTTGTAGCGCTGCCAGCGCTGGCGTCTCCCTGACCGCGCTCGGAGCAAGCCGGAAGAAGCTCTTTTTACCGTTCGGATAGAAGCGGCGAGGCTCATCAGGACCGGCCTGAGCGCTGCCGGTGAAGCCTCCGTAACCGGCCAAGGGCGAAAGTTGGGCGATTCCCGCTTGGTTCGTCAGCGGGAGCGACACTGCCGTCGCATCCGAATCGAAGTCACCGATGTAGGCAATTGCGCTGGCGCCAAGTACGGCAACGCGGGCATTTGACGCAACCTGAGCTTCAGATGGCAGTCGCATCTCGCCCTGAACCGAATTGAGCACAGTCAGCGAAACCGTGAACGGGCCAACGAGCCCGTTGGCGTCGGCCAGTGCGAGGCGCTCGCCGTTAACCATCGCCTGCCCCGAGCTTGCAAGATCGCCGCTGAGCGGCGCGCTCGTAACCACGGTCAGGTCATCACCGACGACAACCACGCCCGGTCGACTTGTGCCGCAACCAGCGGCTACTAACGCGAGCACCGATGCGAGTACTGGGGCGGCAATCAGGCGCCGTGGAGAGGAATTGTTCACGCGACGCAGATTGTAGGTCGCGCAGCAGGCGGTAGCCGCCGAGCAGCGCGTCAGTCGCGCGAGCCGGGACCGACGGAGCCGACGGAGCTACCCAAAACGCGGGCACCAGCAGCGAGAAGAATGATCACTAGTGCGAGCAGGATCCCGTCAAACGAGCTGACGCCGAACGAAGTCAGGACGACCCAGAGTGAAAGCGCGAAGGTGGTTGCGACGACGATTGCCATGCTGCGCAAATCTTAGCGGAGCGCCTGCGCGAATTGCTCTACCAGTGCCTCGCAAGCTTGAGCGGGGTCTTCTGACTCGCCTGCCTCGCGTACTAAGCGGCTGCCGATAATCACGCCGTCGGCGCCTGCATCAGCGGCGGCGCTTGCCTGCTGCGGAGTTGAGATGCCGAAACCGAGTGCCACCGGCGCGCTGGTATGGGCGCGAACGCGGTCGATGACCTCGCCGTATTCGCTTTCATCGCCGCGCTCGCCGGTAGTTCCAGCGACCGCGACGGTGTAGAGAAACCCTTGGGCCGCGGCACCAATCTGGGCCAACCGTTCGTCGGTGCTAGTCGGCGCAGCGAGCGGCACAAAGGCAACACCGGCACTGGCACAGCTCTCGGCCGTCGCCGGAGCCTCTTCGAGCGGCAGGTCGGGGACGATCAGCCCGCTGACGCCGACTGCCGCAATTTCACTGACGAAGCGCTCCGTTCCGCGCGCCAGGATGGCGTTCGAGTAACACATCAGAACGACCGGAACGCGGGCAGAGATTTCGCTGGCGACCGTGAGCACGCCGTCGAGCGTGGCGCCAGCAGCAAGCGCAGCGCTGCCGGCGTTTTGAATTACCGGCCCGTCGGCAAGCGGGTCCGAGAAAGGCACGCCAAGTTCGATCAGGTCGGCTCCACCATCGACATAGCCGTTGGCGATTGCGAGCGAGGTCTCTAAGTTGGGAAAGCCACCCATCAGGTACGGCATCAGCGCGGCGCGGCGCTCGCAGCTGGTGAAGGCGGCACCAATCCGCTCGGCGCCGTTCATGAACGCCCGAGCAGCTTCAAGACTTCGGCAAGGTCCTTGTCGCCGCGGCCAGAGAGGCAGATTAGATCCAGTTCAGAATCGCTCGGCACGTTGAGTGCGAAGTGGATTGCGTGGGCAGGTTCAAGGGCCGGAATTATCCCCTCCAGCTGGGCGGTCCGCTCGAAGGCAGCCAGCGCGTCGCTATCGGTCACTGCGACGTAGGTTGCGCGGCCGCTGTCGCGTAGCCATGCGTGCTCGGGGCCCGAGCCTGGGTAGTCGAGCCCTGCTGAGACTGAGTGCGCCTCGGCAATCTGACCTTCGTCGTCTTGCAGCAGCGCGCTCAGCGAGCCGTGGAGCACTCCAGGTCGCCCGCCTGAGGTCAGTGGAGCGCCGTGGCGACCAGTTTCGATCCCCTCCCCCGCTGCTTCGACCCCGATCAGTTCAACATCCTCATCACCAACGAAGGCTGTGAAAGCGCCAATAGCGTTTGAGCCTCCCCCGACGCATGCGATCACGCGCCGCGGCAGTCTGCCCTCACGTTCGAGAATCTGTTCGCGTGCCTCGTCGCCGATGCAGCGCTGAAGCTCTCGCACGATCGCCGGATACGGCGCCGGCCCGACCGCCGAGCCGATGATGTAGTGGCTATCAGCGACGTTCGTGACCCAGTCTCGAATCGCTTCGGAGACGGCCTCTTTCAGGGTCCGTGCGCCGACTTGAACGGCGACAACGGTCGCCCCGAGCAGTTCCATCCGTTGGACGTTCGGCGCTTGGCGACGGATGTCCTCGGCGCCCATGTAGACGACGCACTCGAGATCCAGCAAAGCGCAGGCCGTTGCTGAAGCAACACCGTGTTGGCCGGCGCCGGTCTCGGCAATGATCCTTTTCTTACCCATCCGCAGCGCAAGCAGCGCCTGACCGAGCGCGTTGTTGATCTTGTGCGCGCCGGTGTGGACCAAATCCTCACGCTTCAAATAAATCGTCCTGCCGGCCGCGGCGCTCAGTCGCTCGGCAAGGTAGAGCGGCGTTGGGCGCCCGGCATAGTCGCGCAGTAGTCGCGCTAGTTCGATTTGATAACCCTGATCGGACCGAGCGCTAATCCAAGCGGCCTCCAGTTCGGCCAGCGCTGGCATCAGCGTCTCTGGCACGTATTGGCCTCCATAGGGGCCGAAGCGGTGCTGGACCTCGACGCTACTCATGCCGATAGCTCCGGGCTAACCGCGGGCGCCGTTGAGGCAACGGCCTCAACGAAGGCGAGCATCTTCGCTGCGTCTTTGATCCCTGGTGTCAGTTCGGTTCCACTGGCCGTATCGACCGCGAACGGCCTCACGACGGAGATTGCTTGGGCGACATTGTTGGCGTCGAGTCCACCGCTGAGGATCAGCGGGATCTTTGAGTGGCGCCTACCTGCGGCGAGCGACCAATCCCAGCTTTCACCAGTTCCGCCGCGCAGCTCGGGGTGATCGGTGTCGAGCAGGTGATAGTCAACGTGATGGAAGCGCTCAAGGTCGTTGAACTGCTCACCGGAGACAACCTGCATCGCCTTAATCACTTTGGCGCCGGTGCGCCTGCGCAGCTCCTCGCAGAACGATGGCCCCTCGTCGCCGTGGAGCTGCACCATCGTGAAGCCGAGCGCGTCGACCTGGCCGGCGACCTCGTCGAGCGTCGGATTGACGTAGACGCCGCAGATCTCGACGTCGCGATGGAGCTGGCCGGCGATCGATCGGGCGTCGGCCTCTTCGCAGCGCCGCCCCGAGCCGTCCCACATGATGCAGCCAACGGCCCAAGCGCCCAGCTCGACTGCCAGCTCAGCGTCGGCGAGGTTGGTGATGCCACAGATCTT